>NZ_LOQI01000027.1 GCF_001517915.1 Oceanivirga salmonicida
AAAAAGTTGACTTACCTGCTCCATTAGACCCAATTATAGTTATGAAATCTCCTTTTTCGGCTGTAAAACTTAAATTATCAAAGACAATTTTTTCTACTCCTAAATCAGTAGTGAATTTTTTACATATATTTTCTAATTTAAGCATTTTTACCTCTTTTCTTGTAACCAATTCCAAGTATAATCGCTAAGAATAAAGCAGTTATTATTTTAACATCAGTAGGTTTTATAGTTAATCTATTTATTGTTTCTATACTTAGCCCTAAACTTTGGTATATACCAGAAGTTAATGATTGTGAATTAAGTGCAAAATTTATAACTATATAATAAATTATAGAACCTACTATAATTATTGAAATATAATTAATTGTTCTCGTTCTTTTCACTAGACCTAGTCCAAATATTATAGATGCTAATCCTATAATTATAGTTCCAACTGATGATGATAAATCAATAATTCTAATATATTGAGCAAATAATGCTCCTGATATTGAAACTAAACCATTAGATAACATTAATCCAAATAATTTTATATTTTCTACACTAACTCCTAAATCACTTACTAAAGTTTCATTATCTCCTAAGGCCCTTAGTATAAATCCAATTTTTGATGTTAATATATAATCCATAATAAGTTTAATTATAAATACTATTATTAACAATAGATACATATTTATATCTTTAAATTTTATAATATAGATTAATGATAAAATATATATTACTACATATATAGCAAAACTTATAAAGGCATTTTTATTAGGTTTTATTCTTTTATCATAGAATAATTTTATAATTAATAATACTACCGTAATAATAGTAAATAATTTAAAATAATTTGCATAATCTATTATATAAAACCAACTTTGATTACTCTCTAAAAAAGCATTTGGCTTTCCTAATATTCTAGCATTTATACTATATAGTGCTGTCATAGTAAGTATACCTGATAATAATTTATCTATACCAAACTTAATGTGTAATAATCCTGTAATATAACCTGCAATTATTCCACCTATAAAGGCAAATAATATTCCTATAAAAGGGTGAAAATTATAATTTATGCTTATATACGCAAACAAAAAACCACCCAAAGGAAAAGTTCCATCTACACTTAAATCAGGGAAATCTAATATTTTATATGTTATATATACTCCCATTACCATTATTGAATAAATTAAACCTAATTTAATTGATTCAGGTAATACCTTTATAAATACTATAAGTGCCTCCATTTAAAACTCCAATTCTAATTCTTTTTTTGTATTTTCATTTATATCTAATTTTAATTTATCTGCTTTTTGAATAGGTATTTCACTAGGTTTTTTACCTGTTTCTAATATCTCTATTGCTTGTTTTCCAGCCATTTTACCTAATTCATAATAATCTATACCTATACTCATAAGTATTCCCTTATCTACATGTGCTTTTTCAGCACCCATAGTAATTTTTTTATTTTTTAATGCTTTTTCCGCTATTAATGAAATAGATGATGCTACCAAATTATCTGCAGGTGTATATATAGCATCAACTTCTAATGCTAGTGCATCTAATGCTTGTGAAATTTCATTAACCTGAGTTATACTTTTTTCAATTAATTTTATTTCATAATTTTTAGCAGCATTTTTCATACTTTCTAATTGAAATACTGAATTTTGTTCACTTGAATTATATATAAATCCTAATTTTTTAATATCTTTTTTTACTTTTAATAATTCTTTTAATTGCTCATTAGGCTCTAAAAAATCAGAAACCCCTGTTATATTTTCTTTAACTAAATTTGCAGTTTTAGCATCAGTTACTGCTGAAAATACTATAGGTATAGTATTAGTTGCATTACTTGCTGCTTGTGCAGAAGGAGTTGCAATAGCATATATCAAATCTACATTTTGATTTACTAAATTTTTAGAATTTAAATTTGATACTGATATATCTCCATTAGCATTTGTTTCAATAAAATTAACTTCTATGTTATTTTCCTTAAATGCATCTTTAAATCCTTGTCTTGTTGCATCTAATGCACTATGAGATGCTATTTGACTTATACCTATTTTGTATTTGTATTCTTTATTATTTTCAACACTATTTTTATTACCACATGATACTGTTATTATTAGTATTGATAATAAATTTATAATTTTTTTCATTTTTCACTTCCTTAACTTAAAATTTATATGCTAATCCAAAAGTATTTTTTATTAATATACCATCAAATCTATATGAATTTAATTTAATAGGTACAATTAAATTATACTTTAATTCAATATTTTTGATAGGGTTATATATTAAATCTATACTAGGGACTATATAATGGCTAGAACCTACCCATCTTGATTGTCCATTTTTTTCTTCTGTTTCAAAATATTTTTCAAATTTTTCTTTAAATAAATGTTTTGAATACTTAGAAATATCTACTGATTCTCCTGCTTTTATACTATTAAAAGTTGAATCTGATGTTAATGGAGCATTTTCTCTTTTTATTAACATATTTTTTTTATCTCTTTTAAATACAGTTACTGGAGTTCCACCTTTTATATATGTGATATACCCGTATTCTCCACTATAACTAATTCCTGGTTTGAATAGAAAATTCTTTTTTCTATTATATATTTTAAATTTTAATCCTAATTCTGTATCTATGCTTAATTTATTATAAACTATTTTAGGATGATTTATTTGTTTATCTATTAAAGATACATTTGTTTCTAAATCAAATAACTTAGGACTATATTTTACCTTAGAAATAACAGAAAACTTATTAGTGTGTTTTGTAAAAGTATCATCTATATTAAAATTTGTTTCTAAATTATATTTTTTATTTTTATAGTTTATATTAGCATTAAAACCATTTCCAACTGGTGTATCTTTAAAATTTTTCGTATCTTTTAAAATATTAGAAAGATATTCATCTTTTTTTATATCTCTTTCTACTTTATAAGTATTTAATCCTGAAAATATTAGGAAATTATCAATTTTATGTGGTGCATTTATCATGTCATCAATATTATCTACTAATTTTCCTAAAATAGGTTTTACAAAATCTAATGCTGGATTAATATAATTTCCTTCTACATCTTTAAATTTATTAATTTTAGGTAACACATTCCCTTTTACATGTTTAAATGTTTTAATTAGAGTTTTAACTTTCCAAAGTTTATAATTATTTTTTGATAATTTTTCTACGTCATCAAATAAAGTCAAAGCCTCATGTATTGATTTTTTTAGTTCTTTAGCCTTTTCTAAATTCCCGTATTCTTCACTTGATAAGTTATCTATTATTTTTTCAGTTTTATTAAATATTTCTTCAACCTTAGGTCTATATTTTCTAGTTATTTTAGCAAGATCTCCCACTATATCATTTGCATTATTAACTAATTTTGCAGTTGCAACAGCTAATTTACCTGCATATTTCCCCTTACAAAAAACATTAATACTACTGCAATTTTCAAGTTTTCTATTATATTCATCAATTTTATTTACATGATGTAGTATTCTATCTTTAACTGGATTTATTTCTTCCAAAATAGGTGAAATAATTTTATTAACATCATCAACTATAAATTTAGCAGGTAATGCCTTATATAATGGTTTTATGTATTCATCAGGAAATAAATACTGCAAATCATCTACAATAGTTACTTTTCCGTTCGGTTTATATAAATATTTAGGGTCTGAAAAATTTACAGTCCTTAACATTTTGGCTACATTTTCATTATCTTTTTTAGTCAATAAATATTTTAGAAAATTATCTGGAACATAATTTAATAAATCAAAACTTGATATATCTTGATTTGGTTTAAGTCCTAATTCTTTTGCGATATTTTTTATAGCGTCTTCAAAAAATATTAATGCCTTTTCTTTATCTTTAAAATTATTTGTAAATCCTTTATATTTATCTATATTTTTTAATATTTTTTTAATATGCTCATAATCAAAATCTTTATCCTTATTTCTTATTCTATTTAAAATATCATTAATTTCTCCATCAAGACCTTCTTTTTTTAATCCTGCCACTATAGCTTTTAAGGCTTCTTGGGTTATTATCTTCATTACATTATCGCCATATAATGAACCTGTTGGAAGTCCTATAGACCTTATTCTTCCATTTTTGCCATCTAAATATCCTAATTCAACATTATTACTATTAGATTTCTCCCAATTTTTAAAATAATCAACCTTATCATAACCTGGAGTTAAAGATACTAAATCCTTTTCAAATTCATCTTTATCAAATATGTCTCCACTATAATTTGAAACATGGTAATTAGCTGATATTTCTAATTTTTCATTTTCATTATCTATAATTTTATATAAAATCCCTGGGGCTAAAGAAAAGTTCTTATTTTTATTAGATAAATTTAAACTATATGATAATTCTGGTATAACTGGAAGTTTTAAGTATGGTCTAACTTTTCCTATACTTTCAAACTCAAAACTTGCACCTGGTTTTAAATCACCATAAAAATACTTTTCTAAACCTAATACATTTTTATCAGTTGCTCTAATAAATATTTTATTATGCATGTCCAAATGTTTTGTTTCTGTATCTGAATATATTAAAAATTTATCTACTTTTGCAAGTTTATTATCTGAACCATATCTAGTTGGCGTAGATTTTATTTTTGTCCCTATTTTTGTTCCTATATTTTTTATATCAACTTCTAAATTTAAAAAAGTCATATCAAAAACAATACCCCTAAGTAAAACACTTTTTATATCCTCTGGTTCTTTTTTATATAAGGGTTTATTAATAACATAATTATAATATATACCGCTATTTTCATTTTCAAATTTTAAAGCATCTAAAAATTTATTTAAATTTTTTGGTATTACTTCATTTTCTAATGCATTTCTCGGTAATAACATTTTTATTGTTCTATACTTATCAACATTAAGATCTAAACCTTCTAAGCCATAAGATACACTAAAATCCGTACCTATTTTCCAATCAACATTATCTTTTGCTGATACAATTGCTGAAAGCAATAAAAAATTTAACATGTATTTTTTCATATAAAATTCTCCTTTTTTTTTAGTATCTCCCGTATTCTATATTATATCTTTTCTTTAAATATTCTAGTAATTGATATGCTTTAAAATCAATTTCACCAGTATAAATTATTTCACTAATATTTTTATCTATTAATATATTTTTTATGATATCTTTAATTTTATCTATGTTATCATTTTTTATACCGTTAGGCAAAAATATTTTAACTTCTCTATCACTAATTTTTTTCATAGTTATTAAATTTATTTCTTTATTTTTTATTTTAAATACATCTTCTAATAAATATCTTTGATTTTTACTTTCAATATATGTGTCATAAAAATTACTATAATGTATTATGTCTATAAACTTAAATCCTTCTAAGAATAAACAAGAATACTTATTTATCTCCTCTTTAATATAGAATTTTAAATTATATAAATTATTATTTGATTCTATTTTAAATATTGAATAATTTAAAATAGCATTATCACTTTTCTTTAATTTCTCAAATAGTTTATTCACATTTGTTTCATCATTTATACGAAAATCAAGTATAAAATACTCATATGCATCATCATCTAAGGTTGATGGTGTGTAATTATATGGTTTCCCGTATTCTAAAAGATTTAGCAATATCGTTCTTCTTGATAAGTAAAAATAAGGTACTTTGGTATCTAATTCTACTTTGATATAATAATATTGCTTTTTTATATTCCTTTTTGCTATTATTTCATTTATTTCTTCTTGATATTTTAAAATTTCTTCTTCTAATACCTTAGTAATATTATCATTTTCTCCAATACCCTTTTCTATATAATTATTATATAATTTTTCTAATCTTGATAATATAGTAAAAAGTATATATTTGTATTCATAGTAAGTAGTTTTATCTCTATCTATTATGTGAAATACTCTTTTTATTGTACTTAAAATATCTATATCTCTTAAATTAGATAAGAAAAATGTATCATTTTCTAATTTATTTATTTTTTTTATACATTCTTGGAAATCTTCTATATTAGGATTTACTACTTTTAATAAAAAATCTACTAATTCATGTAATATTTCTTTGTCATTTTCCAAAATTTTTATCTTTTTTTTGTCCATAATATCTCCTATATATACGACTTCAAATTAATAACTAAGGCCTTTTTAGTATCTTTTAAAAGACAATCTCCTATATATTCTCTTGAATTATTTTTCAATGGTCTTACATATATCTCTTCTTCATATAGTACTTCCTTAGTTAAAAAAGCAAAATTTTGATTTTTTATTTTTACTATAACTAGTTTTTTTGCATTAGTACATTTATTAAGCACAGGTAAATAAACTCCATTTGAGTTATAGTATAATATATTATTTATATCAGTTATATTTTCTAAATTGTAATCTATAACTTCTTTTACTGAATTTATATCTAATGCAAAATAGGCTAAATCATTTTTAATTATTAGTGCTTCTAATATTAAAAAATCTAATTTTATACTAAATATTAAAGTATTATCTTCAACTAATTTTATTTTACCTAAATCTTTTATACTTTTATAAACATTTAAAAGAGATAATTCTTGTTCTCTTTGTTCTTCATTATTTGATAATTCTGAAAAATTATTATTAAATATTTTTGAATATAATTTATTTTCAAATATATGGTTACTGTATATTTGTACCCTTAATTTATTAAAATCTTGTTTAAATTTAATGTCTATGTATAAGGCTTCATATTTAAATAGTCTATTTCTTTTATCAATTTCACTATCTACTAAGGTATAAAGAAAATTAATAAATACGGGCTTTAATTTATAGTATATTATTTTATCTAATTTAACGTCTTCTATGTCATACTTAAAATTAAGTTCTATTCCAAAACTTTTTGCATATTCTAATAATCTAGTCTCCATTTTTGAAAATTCAGAAAATAAGTTTGTAACTCTTAAATTGAATATACTAGATTTCAAATGATATTTAGTTAATGATAATTCTTTAAGCAATCTTACATACTTTCTCTTTTCATTACTTGGTAAATATTTAGAAATTTCTTGCAAACGGCATCTAATATAGAATAATTTATCAACTTCATCTACTAAATCATTTATTTGTCTTGGATTTACTTGTATCATTTCCTTTAATTTTATAACTTCATTTTGTATTATCAAGGTATAATTTTCTATAAAATTAAATTCTTTTAAAAAATCTTCCATCATTTTTTCAAATATATTATTGTCAGTTATTATAATATATTCCAAAAAACAATTAACCTTATTTGGATTATATTCTTCTATAGGTTGCTTATCAAAAAAATTACATTTCTTTTCTAATACTTCAAATTTTTCTTCTATATCTATCATAAATTTTGTAATATTAGTATCACTAATATTAATTTTTTCTTTTATATGAATTTCTAATTTATATTTCATTTTAACTCCACTACATTCCAAAAAATTTTCTTACACTATTAGGAATATATTCAATATATTTTTCTATATCTTTTCTTATTTTTGTTGATGATACATTATATTCTAATCTATCTTTATCTATAAAATATGCTTTTTTACCTAAATATTTTTCATAATTTTTAACATCTTGAATTTCATTTGTAAACACTATATCTACTCTTATATCATATTTTTCTATTGCTTCTTTAACTATTTTTGACCAGTTTAACCAACCATCTGGGTAAGGTTTAATACCATCTTCATTAAGAGTTAATACTTCTATATTTTTATAACCTTTTAATTCTTTTTCAACAAAAAATTTTCTATCTTTTATTGTTATAAACTTAGGTAGACTTGAATCTTCAAAAAGTTTTTTATCTCTAATAGTTTCCTCGCATACAAAAACATATAATTTATCACAGTACTTACTAACAGTTTTAATAAAATTAATATGACCTTTATGTACAGGAAAAAATTTACCAAATATGGCAGCATTTTTATCTTTTTTATCATACATTTCATCCACTTTTTTCAAAGCATCTTCAAATTCATCTCTTGTTATATTTAAAGCATTTAACTTTTTTAAAAGTTGCTTTGTATTTGAATATGATATTGATAATATCTCTCCTAAAATTTCTCTTCTTAATTTAGAATCTTTATTACCTGATAAATTATTATCCAAAATATCTTTCATACTAAATTTTTCTTTATTAGTCTTTTCTTCATATCTAATGTTTTTAAAAATATCTATGATATCTTCATCTTTCATATTCTCTATGCCTATATTTTTATCTTTTGTTGCTTTTTTTCTATCTGCATATAAATTTATAATACCATCTATTTTAGAGTTTATTTTTTCTCTTATTTTAATACCTGCAAAATCTGGATCTGTTAATAAATAGATTGTATTATTTTCACTTAATTTTTTTAAATCATCTATTTTTTTATTATTTGCACCACTCATGCCATTTAATATAAATATATTAGCGTCTAATACACGGCTAAGGGCCGTTTTGTCATCACGACCCTCTACCACTATTATTCCATTTAATTTAATCAATCTTATACCCCTCTAATATTTTTAATAAATATTCCCATGTATTCGCTACTGCTTCTATGCTCATTCTCTCATCAGGTGTATGTGGATTTTTAATATCTGGTCCTATTGATATTATATCTAAATTAGGATTGTGTTCAGAAAATATTCCACATTCAAGACCTGCGTGTATTGCCAATATTTCAGGTTTATAACCATTTTGTTTTTCAAAAACTTTTGCAAAATAATCTCTTATTGGAGAATCTTTTTTATATTCCCATGGATTACAAAAGTCTAATATTTCTCCTTTTGCTCCATATTTTTCTGCATATTTTAGTACATAATCAACTATATATCTTTGTTCTTTTGCCTTACTACTTCTAACTAGACTATTGAAATAAAATTCTTTTGTATTTTCTTTTTCTCTTGTTTCTAATATTCCTAAATTTAATGATGTTTGTATTAAATTTTCAATTTCAGTACTCTTTCTAATAACACTAGTTGGATGAGTTAGAATATATCTTAATAGTCTTTCAGTATTAGTTTCATTTAATTGTTTTTGATTAGAATATTCAACCTTTTCTAAAACTCCCAACATTTCTTTTTCTGTTTCTTTAAATGCAAAATTAAGACCATCTAATGATAATTGTAATAAATCATTTATTTCATTAAATTCTCCATTTATTACTAATGTTGCCATTGCTTCTCTTGGTATAGTATTATTTTTAGCCCCACCATTGAAATCCACTATATTAGTATCAAACATTATTGATATTTTAGAAATTAATTCAGCTAATATCTTATTGGCATTGGCTCTATTTTCGTGTATATCGCCACCACTATGTCCACCTTGTAAACCTTTAACTTCTATAGTATATATTTTATCTTTAAGTGTTACTTGTTCACTATTTAATTCTAGTGTACTTGCAACTGCAGAACAACCTGCACTACTTACATATATACTACCGTATTGTTCACTATCTATATTAACTAATATATCTGATTCTAATTTTGTAATATCAAAATTTTCTGCTCCTGACATTGATACTTCTTCATCAGTAGTAAGTAATATTTCAAGTTTTGGATGTTTTATTTCATCACTTTCTAATATAGACATTACCATAGCAACGCAAATTCCGTTATCTGCTCCTAATGTAGTTCCATCTGCTTTTATAAATCCATCTTCTACTTTAACTTTTATTGCTTCTTTTTCAAAATCAAATTCTACATTTTTATTTTTATCACAAACCATGTCCATATGACCTTGAAGTGCAATTGCTTTATATTTTTCATAACCTTTACTTGCTTCTTTTCTGATTAATATATTATTGCTTTCATCTTGATAAACATAAAGATTATGCTTTTTAGCAAAATCTACTAAATAATCACTAATTGCCTTTTCATTCCCTGAACCCCTTGGTATCTTTGATATTTCTAAAAAATGATGAAACACTCTTTCAGGATACAAATTCTCTAAATTCATTTTAATACCTCCTACAATATATTATCTAATAATTCTTCTAAGTATCTTCTATCTTCTTGTGATAAATCATGATTTTTCTTTAATTTTTCTAGTATAGGATCACTAGAACCTACTAAACTTCTATCTAATATTTTTATTATTAATTTTTTATAATATTCCATTTTTACCTTCCTATTTTACTTTGTATTCTTTTAATGCTTCTAATAAATAATCCCATGTATTTGCTACCGCTTCTATACTCATTTTCTCATCAGGTGTATGTGGATTTTTAATATCTGGTCCTATTGATATTATATCTAAGCTAGGATTTTTAATAGCAAATATTCCACATTCAAGACCTGCATGCATAGCCATTATTTTAGGTTTAAAACCATTTTGTTTTTCGAATATATTAAAAAAATGTTCTCTTATCTCAGAATCTTTTTTATATTCCCATGGATTGTATTTTTCTAGTATAGTTAATTTTGCTCCAAATCTTTCTGTATATTTTGTTACATAGTCTAAAATATCAGCTTGCTCTTTTTGTTTAAGACCCCTTATTAAACTATTAACTTTCATATCATTATCACTAGTTTTTACAATTGCTAAATTAAGTGAAGTTTGTATTAAATTATCCATATCTTTACTTTTTCTAATTACACCTGTTGGGTAATTTTTTATATATTCTAAAACCTTTTTAGTTGATTTATTTGTTAGTTGCTTTATATTAGTATACGATACCTTTTGTAATACTGCAAGTATACTTTTTTCACTTTCTTTATACTGATAATTCAAACAATCTGTAAATAATTGTAATATGTGATTTATTTTATCATATTCTTCATTTACAACAAGAGTTGCTATAGCTTCTCTTGGTATAGTATTATTTTTACTCCCACCATTAAAATTAATAATATTCACATCAAACATAGTTGAAATATTAGATATTAATTCAGCCAAAACTTTATTAGCATTTGCCCTATTTTCAGATATATCTATTCCACTATGTCCGCCTTGTAGACCTTTAACTTCAATAGTATATATGTTATCTTTTAATATAGTTTCTTCAAGCTCTATTTCTAATATACTTTGTGTAATAAATGAACCTGCACTACTTACATAAATACTTCCATATTCTTCACTATCTATATTAACTAAAACCTTAGATTTTATTTTTGATATGTCGAATTTTTTAGCCCCTATCATTCCAGATTCTTCATAACTTGTAAGTAATATTTCAAGTTCTGGATGCTTTATTTCATTACTTTCCAATATTGCAAGAGCCATGGCAACAAAAATACCATTATCTGCACCTAGCGTTGTTCCATCCGCTGTTAAAAATCCATCTACTACTTGAAGTTTAATTGCCTCATTTTTAAAATCAAAATCTACTTCATTATTCTTTTCGCATACCATATCTAAATGTCCTTGTAAGGCAATAGAATTATATGCTTCATACCCTTTACTTGCTTCTTTTCTAACCAATACATTAAAAGCTTCATCTTGATATACAAAAAGCTTATGTTTATTAGCAAAATCCACTATATAATCACTTATAGCCTTTTCATTTCCAGATTCTCTTGGTATTTTTGATATTTGTTCAAAATAATAAAATACTCTTTCAGGGTATATTTTTTTTAATTCCATATATTTCATCTCATTTCTTATTTACTTTATTAAATTATACACTATTTTAAGTATATTGTCATTAATTTACAAAAAGTATTTATATAAAAACAAGGCTTAATAAGATATTATCTTTAAGCCTTGTATATTTAATTATATTTTTTTAGAAATACTTCCAACTGCAAATATATTTTTTATATTAGTTCTATTATCATCATCTACTAATACATAATTATCTTTATCTATATTTAAACCTATTTGTTTTGCAAGAATATTATCAGGCACATACCCCTTACTTAAAAGTAATGTATCACAGAATACTTCTGTTTCTCCATTAATTACTATACTAGATAATCTTGGGTATCCTTTAATTTCACTTACTTTATCATTAGAAGAAAGTTTTCTTACTTTAACTTTTTCTCTTTCTAATCTTTCAATAAGTAAATTAGATTCATTACTATCTCCATAAACTACTACATTTTCTCCAAATAGATATTTATTATAATTTAATAATCTTATTGCCTGCATTGAAGTATATATTCCAGATGGTCTAGAACCAGGTATATATAAGTTTTCTCTATTTACTTCATAAGAACCTAATGCTATTACTAAATTAGTATATTTAATATCTTTATAACCTTTAGTTGATATTAATTCAACTGTATTATCTTTTTCTCTAACATTAAATACTGCTGTTTCTAATAAATATTTAACCTTAGAATTTACTAAATTATTGATTTTATCTAATGAAATATCTCTTAATGCTGTCTCGAATTTAAGCATTTCATAAACTGAGCCACCTATTTCATCTAATAAATCCACTACTAATACTTCTTCACCCTTATTAGCTCTAATATTTGCTTCTTTTAAAGCATCAATACTTGCTCCTAAAATTATTGTTTCATATGATGATTTTAATTCATCAAAATCAAATTTTTCGTTTATAAAATGTATTTCTTTATTATCTAAATTTGCTTTTTTAGTTAATACATATGAACCTTCATCTTCTAAACATATACTTTCTGGACTTATTTTCAATTCTTTTGATAGTATTTCTATAACTTTTGGCATAGTAAATATCATTTGTGATTCAGAAGCACCGCATCTAGTTCTTCTTTTTACACCATTTAAAGTAGTTGCACCACTATTTCTTTTTATAATATCTATTATATCTCCTTTAGTTATATTTTCATGTCTATCAATATAATCTCCAAAATTTTTATTTTCTTTAATTACTTTATCTCTTTTATAGCTTGTATATGTATATAGTACTTCTTGTTTTCTCCTATTAGGATTAAATTCCTTATTTTCAGTAAATTCTAATCTTCCAGTTTTCTTAATTATATCAGTTACCATAACTGCTATGGCTGGTGCTGAACTTAGTCCTGGAGATTTAATACATGCAACATCTATAAATCCTTTAATTTTACTATCTTCACAAATAACAAAATCAGATTTATTAGAATTGGCTCTTATTCCTGCATACTGTCTTAATGGCAATTTATAATCTATATTTTTCACACTTTCTGCTGCTTTTTCTTGTAAATAATCAAATGTATTAACTGTTGTTACTCTTTCACATTTACTATTTATCTTATCTGCTGTTGGTCCTACTATTAAATGACCATGAGCTGTTGGTGTTACTAAAACTCCTTTACCATTTTCATTTGGTAATCTAAATATTGTTGCTTTAACTTTTGAACCTTCAAAATGTGAATATACTATATATTCTCCTCTTACAGGTACTATTTCAAAATCTTTATCACATATTAAATTATGAATATCATCAGAATAAACACCTGCACAATTTATCACAACTTTAGAATTATATGTTTTTTTATCAGTTTTTACTGTAAATACTTCTTTGCATTTACTAATACTAACAACTTTTTCTGATAAATGTAGTACTACACCATTATTTTGAGCAACTTCTGCTAAATTTTCTGTTAATTGCCACGGACTTACTATAGCCCCTGTTGGAGCATAAAGTGCATATTTGACTTTATCACTTATATTTTTTTCTATTTTTAAGATTTCATCTCTTTCTATTATTTTTAAGTTGGGAACACCATTTTTGTTTCCACGCTCTAATAATTTTTCTAAATGTTTTTTATCATCTTCATTCATAGCAACAACTAAGGAACCATTTCTAATAAATGGGAAACCTAATTCTTTATGTAACTTATCATACATTGAATTACCTTCTACATTTAATTTAGCCATTAGTGTTCCAGGTTCAGGGTCTAATCCTGAATGAATTATTGCAGTATTTGCTTTTGAAGCTTCATTAGATACTTCATTATTTTTTTCAATAACTAAAATATTTAAATTATACTTTGATAGTTCTCTGGCTATGCTACAGCCAATTACTCCAGCTCCTATAATAATTATATCTTTCATTTTATCTACCTATTCTTCTTCCCATGATAATGTTCTTGTTACGGCTTTTTTCCATCCATTATAATACATATTTACCTTTTCTTCATCCAATTTTGGAATAAATCTTTGGTCAAGTTTCCAATAATTATTAATTTCTTCCTTATTATTCCAAAAACCTACTGCTAATCCTGCTAAAAATGCTGCTCCTAATGCTGTTGTTTCAATTACTTTAGGTCTAAACACATCTTTTTTTAATATGTCGGCTTGAAATTGCATTAATAAATTATTTTTACATGCTCCACCATCAACTCTTAATTGATTTAAATTTAATCCTGACTCTAATTTCATACATTCTATTAAATCTTTACTTTGATATGCAATAGATTCTAATGCTGCTCTAATTATATGATTTCTATTTGAACCTCTAGTTAATCCAATAATTGTTCCTCTAGCATACATGTCCCAATATGGTGATCCTAAACCAACAAATGCTGGAACTAAATAAACACCACCATTATCTTCAACTTTGCTTGCAAAATATTCTGTATCACTTGCTTCTGTTATTAATTTTAATTCATCTCTTATCCATTGAATAACTGCACCTGCTATAAAAATACTTCCTTCTAATGCATATTCAACTTTATTATTTAATCCTATACCGATTGTAGTTAATAAACCTTTATTAGATTTAACATATTTTTCACCTATATTCATTAACATGAAACAACCTGTTCCATAGGTATTTTTTACATCTCCTTTATTAAAACATGCTTGTCCGAATAATGCTGCTTGTTGGTCTCCTGCTATACCAGCTATAGGTATTGTTGTTCCACCCGCTTCTCCTAAAGTTGCTCCTAATTTTGCGTGTCCATAAACTTCACTTGAATTTTTTACTTCTGGTAACATAGATTTAGGTATGTTAAATGCTTTTAAAATTTTATCATCCCATTTTAATTCTTTTATATTATATAACATAGTTCTTGAAGCATTTGTATAATCTGTTACATGAACTTCTCCACCAGTTAACTTCCAAGTTAGCCAAGTATCAACTGTACCAAATAATAATTCACCCGCTTCTGCTTTTTCTCTTGCACCTTCTACATTATCTAATATCCATTTAACTTTAGTTCCTGAAAAATACGCATCTACTACTAATCCCGTATTTTCTACTATATATTCTGATAATTCTTTATCTTTTTTTATATCTTCACAAATTGAAGCTGTTCTTCTACATTGCCATACTATTGCATTATATACTGGTTGCCCTGTCTTTTTATCCCATATAATTGTAGTTTCTCTTTGGTTAGTAATTCCTATTGCTGCTACTTCTGACAAAGAAATTCCTGATTTTGCAATAACTTCGGTTAATACTGATCTTTGAGAAGACCATATTTCCATAGCATTATGTTCTACCCAACCTGGTTTAGGGTAAATTTGTGTAAATTCTTTTTGAGCCACATCAACTATATTAGTTTCTTTATCAAAAATTATCGCTCTTGAAGAAGTTGTTCCTTGATCTAATGCTATTACATATTTTTTATTCATAATTTCTACCTTTCTTATACTCCTAATGCCATAAATGCAAGTCCTGCTAACACACCACCTAATAATGGCCCAATTACTGGTACTAATGCATATCCCCAATCTGATTTACCTTTATGTTTTAATGGTAATAATTGGTGAATAATTCTTGGTCCTAAATCTCTTGCTGGATTGATTGCATAACCTGTTGGCCCACCTAAACTTAAACCTATACTCCATACTAATAAAGCCACTATGAAAATTGTGAAAAATGATCCTTCTTTTGCAAAATGTGGTCCTATCATTAAAATTCCAAAAACTAATACAAATGTTCCTATTATTTCTGTTATAGTATTATAGAATAAATTTCTAATTGCAGGTCCTGTTGAAAAAGTTGCTAATACTAAATCTGTATTTTCTGTTTCATCATAGTGTTGTTTGTAAGTTACTACAACTAATAATTGTCCAAGCATTGCACCTAAAAATTGTGCTGCTACATATACTATTAATTGATTAAATGTAATTACTCCTATTGTAAACAATGCTAAAGAAACTGCAGGATTTATATGAGCACCTGAAAATCTACCAACTGAATATGCTCCAATTAAAACCGCAAATGCCCAACCAGAAGTTATTACTATCCAACCAGAATCTTTTGCCTTTGATTTATTTAGTAAACAAGCTGCTACTACTCCATTTCCTAATAATATTAACAATGCTGTTCCTATAAATTCAGCTAAAAATATTGACATATACATCACTCTCTTTCTATATTATATACTTTATTATAAACTTTTCTTTAAATTTTTCACTTCTTCTATTTCATTTAATAATTCTTCTAATGTACTATCTTCACTATTAGATGAAACTCCTACCACTAGTCCTTCAACTAAGGGAGCATCTGCTATTTTTACTTTATCATCATTTAACATTTCTACTGCCATTTGTGTATTCATTAGTGAAGAACCTAATTCACAAAAAACTATGACCCCATCTCCACTATTTGCTTGATTTATACATTCCATTATTTTAATAGGGTCAGTTCCATATTCTTCACTATCAACCATTCCACCAGCATTTACTATATTAAATTCACCAGATTTCATTATTGATGCTAATTTTATTGTTTCTTCTGCCAAATACTTATTATGGCTTACTACTACCATTCCTATCATAATTCACCTGCTATAGTTTCTAATATAATGTATGTTGAATATGCACCTGGATCTATTGTACCAAGACTTCTTTCGCCTAGATAACTAGCACGACCTTTTGTTGCCACTATATCTTTTGTGTTTTCCAAATTAATTTTAGCCTCTGTTACAACTTCTAACATTGCAGTTTTTAAATCTTTACCATCATTTATTAATCCATTTAAGGTATCACTAGCTGGTCTTAAAATGTCAACCATAGTTTTTTCTCCAACTTTTGCCTTACCTCTTGCTTCAATTCCTTCAGTTGCAGCAGCTAACATATCTACAAAATTTTCTTTTGTAGCGGCTCTCATAAATGCCGTAGCAAACAATGGTCCAGAAGACCCACCTACCTTAGTCATAAGAATCATAGCACATGAATTAAAAATTTCTTTTGTTGATTTACTTTCATAAGTAGGTAATGCCTTTTTTATTTCACTAAATCCTCTTTTTACATTTATACCATGATCACCATCACCTATTTTTCTATCTAATTCAGTTAATAAATCAGCTTTTTCTATTAAATTATCACATATCTTGTCTATTATTTTTAGTACTTCCATTTATATCTCCTAGAATAAATTATTTTTTATATCAAAATCTAAATATTTTTTTGTTTTTTCACTTAATTTTAATATACTTATTGAAAAACCTGGCATTTCTAATGAAGTCATGTAATTTCCTACTAAGTTTTTATGTATTTTAACGCCTTTTTCATTTAATAAATCTACTACATTTTTATTTATAATATATAATTCCATAAGAGTTGTTGCACCTAAACCATTTACTAAAACTGCAACTTCTTCACCACTTACATTGTTAGCTTCTAATAATTTGTTTACCATATATTGAACATGTTCTTTAGCAGTTTTTAAACTTTCTTTATGAGTTCCTGGTTCTCCATGTATACCAAGACCCATTTCAATTTCAGTTTCATCTAATTCAAAACTTTTTTTACCAGATGCTGGTACTGTACAACCACCTAATGACATACCTAATGTATTTGTATTTTCTATTACTTCTTCTGCTATTTCTTTAACAAAAGCCAAATCTTTTTTATCTTCTGCTGCACTTCCTGCAATTTTATGAACAAATACTGTTCCTGCCACTCCACGCTTACCAACAGTATATAAACTATTTTCAACTGCTATATCGTCATTTACTATTACTTTTTCTACTTCTATACCTTCCATAGCCGCCATTTCAGCTGCCATTTCAAAGTTCATGACATCACCTGTGTAATTTTTTATTACTAGTAATACTCCTTTACCGTTATTTGCAGCCTTTATTCCTTCTAATACTTGATCTGGTGTTGGCGATGTAAACACTTCTCCTGATATAGCTGCATCAAGTAGTCCATATCCTACAAATCCTGCATGTGCTGGCTCATGTCCACTTCCACCACCAGAAACTATTCCAACTTTTTCAGTTCTATTTTTTCTAGCAATTACATTAAAACCATCAAGTTTGTACACATTAGGATTAGACATAACTAAACCTTCTAACATTTCTTCTACAACATTTTCTACTTGATTTAACATTTTTTTCATAAATTTCACCTCTTCTTTTAAAGTATCTTATATAGTATACCCCGAAAATCTTAAAAAAAAAATATAATATCATTATATTAAAATAAAATTTGATATTTATATTTTAAATAATTTATTATTATATTTTTTTGACCTTAATATTTATAGTAAGAATTTCACATTGATTTTATTAATTATTTAGAATCATCCCCATAAAAATTTCACATTATGAACTATTCTAGCTCAAATAATTTGATATACTCATAATCAGTATCTGAAAAATTAGAAAGCGATATTCCCAATAACCTAATATCATCTTTTTTATCTATTGTATATAAGATATTTTTACTTTTTTCAAAAATTTCATCTTCTGTTTTTAGTTTTTTTTCAAAAGTTTTAGATTTAGTAATAATACTTCTATCACTGTATCTTATTTTTACACTCACAGTTCGGGTATATTTTTGCTCTTCTTTTAATTTACTAGCTAAAATATTAGAAAAAGATTTTAATTCATGTAATATATCATCTAAATTATTCAAACCTTTAAAATATGTTCTTTCTTTTGCGATAGATTTATCATGAACTCTATTATTATTTTCACTTCTATAATTACCCCTAATTATATTATATACATCACTTCCACGACTATTTCCTAATAGTTTAATTAAAGATATTTTATCTTTTTTTAGTAAATCTCTCGTAGTTTGTATACCTAAACCCATAAGTAATGATATAGTTTTTTTACCAATTCCATGAAATATACCGATTTTTTTATCTATAACATAATCAATAAATTCTATTTGATTATAGAATAAATGTATGCCATTTGGCTTATCTACTTCAGTTGCTATTTTAGCAATATTTTTAGTTTCTCCTATACCAACAGATAATGGCAAATTAAATTTTTTTTCAAGTTTTTGTTTAAATAATTTTGCAAAATTTAAAATTTCTTTTATTTTATCTTTATCACTTTTAATATTATATTTTAAAAATCTTTTTTCTAATACTTTTGATATATCTACAAATCCTTCATCACATGAAATATAATCTGTAACTAAAAAAAAGCGAGCTATGTATTCTCTAATTTCGTTACCTACTTTATGATAATATTCAACTCTTGGATTAATAATTACTAAATTTTTACATTTACTTTGTGCATTATGAATAATCATAGTAGATTTAATTCCATATTTTCTTGCTTCATAACTAGCTGTTGAAACTATACTTTTACCTATCACAACAGGTTTATCTTTTAAATTAGGATTATCTCTTTTTTCAATACTTGCAAAAAAAGCATCCATGTCATAATGTAAAAACATATATACTTCCTTAAAAAAATAAAATGTACAAAAAAATTTGGCAACTACCGATTTTCCCCATTACTGAGTATCTTAGGCGTATATAGGCTTAACTTCTAGGTTCGGTATGTTACTAGGTGTTTCCCTATAGCTATTGTCACCAAATTGTATAGTGTTGCTTGGCAGATACCGATTTTC
>NZ_LOQI01000028.1 GCF_001517915.1 Oceanivirga salmonicida
AAAAATATGATATTTATGCTCCTATTATAATTTATTGTTTATTCATAAACTATTTCTTTTTGTTATAATCGTATCACTTGAAATTTATTTTGTCAATATAAGTTATAGAGTAAATGAAAAGTAAAAATTATTCACTTAACCTTATAGTTAAAAACTCAAATCCCCTTATTTCTATTTCTTGATTTATATCTAATTCTTTTATTATATTTTCTAGACCATCACATAAATAAATTTTCTTATATTTTTTATCTAAATTCAATTTAAATCTAGTAAAACTATTATGTGCTTCATATAATCTAATTATTATATCTTTACTATCATACGCTTTTTTTATAGTTTCTATGATAATATTTTTCTTATCACAAGATATAAAAGAATATTCTTCTTTTTCTAATTTACCTTTATATGCTATTATCTCATTATTTATATTATATGATTGCTCTATAACATCACTATTTATTAAGTCTCCCTTATGCATATATAGTGAATAAGTAATATAATGAGTTTCTCTATCTGCCATTTCATTAGGTTCATTTCCTGATTTTATAAGTGATAAACCTACATTAGAACCGTTTACTGCATGCCCATATTTACAATCATTCATAATAGCAACTCCATAATGACCTTCTGATAAATCTACATACTTATGTGCTGCTGATTCAAACCTAGCTCTGTCCCAACTAGTATTCTTGTGTGTTGCTCTTTTTATATGACCAAATTGTATATCAAAACTAGCAGTATTTGCATGTATATTTAATGGGAAATGTACTTTTAGTAAATGTTGACTATCATCCCATTCTATTTTTGTTCTGAAATCTATACGCTTAATATCATTATATAAATAAATATCTTGATATATCTTAGATCTACTTATACTTCTTTCTATTCTTAATTTCATATATACTGATCCATTTTCAACTACTTCTACCTTTGTTACATTATTTACTTCATAGAATTTTTCAGTATAGTATTCATCTATATCCCAGTTATCATGCCACATAGGTTTATCTTCATACATTATTAGTTGATTGGCTAATTCATTGCGTTTTATAAGTTCTCTTTTTTCATCTTTATCAAATATAGAAACTATATTGTAATTTTCATCAAATTCTAATGTATATAAATTAGTTTCAAATTTTCTATTTTCTATTTTTATATTACTATTTGATATTTCACTTTCTATAAACTCATAATATTTATACCCTTTTGGAAGTAAATTTTTAATATATGCCATACCATTTTGTACTAAATTATCTCCTAAATACCCTGATTTATTTCCTATTAAATTACTAATATCAACATAATCATTTCTAACATGTGATAAAGTGTTTATTAAAGTTACTCCTTTATTATCTGTATTCATAGATTTTAAAGTTCTATTTTGTATTTTATTTAATTTTTCTTTTATTTCTTTATATTGAATTTTTGTTAAATCATATACTTCTTTTATGCTAGAACCTGGTAATATATCATGAAATTGATTTATTAAAACTGTTTCCCAAATTTCATCTAATTCTTTTTGTGGGTATTCTAAATTAGATAAACTGGCTAAAAATTCTAAATTCATTAAATTAATTTCAGTTTTTCTATTTGCTCTTTTATTTCTACCCATAGAAGTTAAAGTCCCTCTATGATATTCAAAATATAGTTCTCCTACCCACTTTTCTAATCTTTTATTTCCTATAACTTTTTTTTCTAAATCTTCAAAAAAATCAATTGCAAATCTTTGCTTAACTTGTGGTATTCCCTTTATTCCTTTTTCCATTCTCTTAGATACTTCTAGCATTTCACGAGTTGGACCCCCGCCACCATCTCCATATCCATAAGAAATTAATATATCATTATTTATATTTTTATTTTGATATCTATTCCAAGCACCCATAATGGCATCTGGATGTAGCATACCATTATATGTAGTAAAAAAACTCTTTCTATTTTGTTTTAATTCAGTAGTAGTTATTAAATATGTAAGGATACTAGTTCCATCTATACCTTCCCACATAAAAGTATCATTTGGTATTTTATTATATTGATTCCATGCAAGTTTAGTGGTCATAAAATATTTAATATTACATTTATTCATTATTTGTGGTAAATTCCCAGAATACCCAAAAGCATCTGGTAACCATAATATCTTGCCATTATCTAAACCAAATTCATCTTTAAAAAATTTCTTTCCATAATACATTTGTCTTATTAAAGATTCTCCTGATGGTAAATTAGTATCTGCTTCTACAAAAAATCCACCTTCTGGTTCCCATCTTTTTTCTCTAATTAATTTTTTTACATTTTCATATATTTCTGGGTATCTTAATTTTAAAAACTTATAAAGTGCTGGTTGACTAGACATAAACTTATAATTATCATATTCACTCATTAACTTCGTTACAGTTGAAAAACTTCTTGATACCTTTTGTTTAGTTTGCTCAACAGTCCATCTCCATGCAACATCTATATGTGTATGTCCTATTGAACTTGCAATTATTTCATTATTACCTGCCATATCAGTATAAATATTTTTTTCTATATACTCTATTGCCTTATCTAATGAAGCATAAAATTCTTTTGATAAAGGATTTCTCATATCTAATAAATTTATTGTTTCATTAATATGTTTTCCTAAATTTATTCTTTCTAAACTATCTTCTTTTAACCATTCAAATGATAATAAAGGAACTTGAATATCGTAATATAATTTTTGAATTTTTTCATCTAATAGAAAAAAGTTTGTTTCTAATTTTAAATCTGTATGAAAATATCCAGTATGTGCTTGTAAATCTATTCTTATTTCTTTTGGTTCTGTATTAGTATATAGTAAAGTTTGCTTATGTTTAGTATCTAAACCTTGTATAATTTTACCATCAACAAATAATAAAAACTGTGGATTTTGGCAACCCCCACCTTCTATTTTAGTATCTACTTCTAGCCATAAAGTTTTCCCATAATATTTTTCAGGTATATTTATTTTTGTTTTAAACCAATAATTAGTGTCTTTACCTGTAAAAAACATTTTTTTGGTATTAAATTTTTCAAATTTAGCACCTTCACCATCAGCATTTTCAGGTCTTAAATAGTATCCTTTCTTATATTCCCAATCAGTTATTTCAATTTTTTCTTGTATCATTAATTTTTTTAAATCTCTTAATATAACTTCAGCTCTTTGATCTAAAAATTTCACTTTTTCTCCATTTCCTAATAAGTAAGTGTATGCCAAAAATGACATACACTTATATATTTTAATTATTTAGTTTTCTTAAATTCATCTATTTGTTTTTGTGCTTCTTCTTTTATTTTTTGAAGTCCAACTTTATTCATTTCTTCTAACATTTGTGCTATTTTAGCTTTTGGTTCATGAACTCCTGTTAATAATTCTGCTTTATATTTATTATATACACCTAATACAGCAAATATTTCATCTTGTACTGGTTCAACATTAAATGTAAATCCTAATAATACAGAAGGTTTTGCTTCTTCATTTAATTTTTCAACTTCTTTCCATTGATTTTCTTCAACGTCATTAGTTATAGTCATATTAAAGAATGTTCCTTGTGCATAAGCTGCCATTGGCCATCCTTTAAATTTAGCATCATTTCTACTTATTCTTTGTTCACCAAATGCTTCAACATATTCAAAGTTTACTCCTTCTTCACCATATGCAAACATATCTCTTAATTTAGTATCAGTATTTATTAATTGTAAGAACGCTAATGCTTTTTCAGGACTAGTTGAACTAGAAGATATACTATTTAATGATCCTTGTATAGTTCCATTTGATACTATTGTTGGTCCATATTGTGCTAATAAAACTTCAGCCCCTATTTGTGGTCCCCATACTGTTTTTGCTGCTAATGGCCAACCTTGTGCTATAAAGAATGGTGCATATTTAGGTCTTTCAGTAGTTGTTGCAGCATCAGGATTTATAATTCCTTCTTTGTACCATTTATGTAAATATTCTAAATCTTTTAATATATCTGCTTGTTCAAAAACATTTACAACTTTCATTTCTTTATCATCTATGTGAACAGCTAAACCATCAAATGCTAAACCAAATTTATCGTAATTATTAAATATTTGAGTTGCTCCTTCTCTATCTAAAATATATGAAGGTTTTCCTGTTTCTTTTTTTATATTTCCTAATAAATTATCTAAATCAGGTAATGTTTTAAGTTCATCTAATTTAACATTAAATTTATCAACATATTTTTTATCTATTACAAAATATTGAGTTATTGAAGAATCTTTATATGTTGGTACTGCATAAATTTTACCATTTATTCTAACACCGTCCCAATATTTATCAGGTATTAAATCTTTTAATGCCTTAAATTCAGGCTTATTTAATAAATCATCTAGTGATATGAATAATCCTGTACTTACATCATTGTAATATACATTGTTATTACCAAATAAAACATCAAAAGGTTCATTTGAAGTAGATATTATACTTCTTCTGCTACCCCAATCTCCCCAAGATATAGTTTCAACTTCTAATTTAGCACCAATTTTAGGTTCTACATATTCATTTACTTTTTGAATCCATGTATCATAATTTTCTGGTTTTCCATTACCTATATTAATAACTTTTAATGTAGGTATTTCTTCAGCAACTTTTTCTTCTTTACTACCACATGATACAAATACTAATCCCATTGTCATAGCTAATGCTATTTTTTTAAAAAATTTTTTCATAATTTTTCCTCCTATTTATAATTATTCTTTAATTGCTCCCACTGTTAATCCTGTTATAAAGTATTTTTGGAAGAATGGATAAGCTAATGCTATTGGTACTATAATCATAACTGCTATTGCCATTCTCATTGACTCTGTCGGTAAATTTCTTATGTACTCTTGTAATGTTAAACCAATACTAGGATTTTGTGCTAAATATTCTATATTTTTTTGTATATTATTAAGTACTGCTTGAAGTGGTAATTTACTACTATCACTTATATACAATGCTGCTTGAAACCAATCATTCCAATACCCAAAACTTAAAAATAATGCCAAGGTTGCTATTAATGGTTTTGCTAATGGTAAAACTATTTTTGTGAAAATTTGAAGTTGAGTTGCACCATCTATTTTAGCCGATTCTATTAAACTACTATGTATATTAGTTGAAAAATATGATCTTGCTAATATTACATTAAATGAATTTACACATATAGGTAAAATCAATGCCCAATAAGAATTTTTTAATCCCAATAAATGAGTATTTACTACAAATGATGCCACTAGTCCACCATTAAATATCATAGGTATAAATATTACATAAGTAAATAAACTTTTAAGTCTAAAATTAGGTCTAGATAATGAATAACCTAGTGTTGTTGCAAATAATACACCTAATATAGTACCAACAGTTGTTATACCAACAGAAACCCCTAATGCCTTTAATATAGTTGCTTTTTCATGCCATAAAAATATATATGCGTCAAAAGATATTTTTGATGGTATAAACCTAAACCCATTTTCATATAATGTTGCTTCACTTGTTAATGATATTGCTATAATAAGTAAGAAAGGAACTACACATACTATAGCAAAAATCATAAAAAATACTTCTAATAATGCATTAGCCACTGGACTTATTGCATTTAATCTTACTTTTGTTTTTTTCATATTCCCCCCTAAATAATAGCACTTTCTTTATCTACTTTTTTAACGATATAATTTGCCGTTAATATAGTTATACAACAAGCAATAGATTGTAATAATGCAACTGCAGTTATAGTTCCTATTGGAGAACCGCCTTTTAATGCATTAAATACATAAGTATCTAATGTTGCTGCTACATTAAATAATGAACCTGGTACTCCCCTTGTTGATTGATAAAATAATCCAAAGTCTGAATAAAATATACCACCAACACTTAATATAAACATTATAATTATTACTCTTTTTAATCCTGGTAAAGTTATATACTTAACTTGTTGCCATTTACTAGCTCCATCAACAACCGCTGCTTCGTATAAAGTTGGATCTATCCCTGCAATAGTTGCCAAATATACTATCATTCCATAACCAGTAGCTTTCCAATTCCGTATAAATACTAATAAATATGGCCAATAATCACTTTGGGTGTACCAACTTACTCTTTCTTTTCCAAAATAAACTAATATATTATTTATCACTCCCTTATCTGTACTTAGAAAAGCGTATATAAAATAACTTACTATTACCCAAGACATAAAATATGGGAAAAACATTAAAGTTTGATATAGTTTAGATCTAAATGTACTATATAGTTCTTTTATAAGTATTGCTAATGTTACTGGTATAACTATACCCATAATTATAAATATAATATTATACACTATGGTATTTCTTAATAATATATATATGTCATTAGTCTTTAAAATGAATTTAAAATTATTCAAACCTACCCATTCACTATTAAGTAAGCTATAAAAAAAGCCTTTTCTAGGAAATATTCTATATCTTTTAAAAGCCATTATTATACCCATAATAGGTAAATAACAAAATAAGATAAACCATGTTATTGTTGGTATAGATAATAAAGTTAATTCTATATTTTCCATACCAAATTTTCTTTTTTTCTTATTTTCCAAAAAAATCACACCCTTTGCTTTCTAATTCTTTCAAACCCTAAATATTTTAGCACTGCTTCGCAGTATAAAGAATTGGACCAAGAGAACCAATCTCTAGTGTATTCATAATGATTATCTTTATTAAAACCTTCATGCATTAAAAATTTATCAGCATCAGTTTTTTCTATTATATCTAAAATTTCTTTTTGTTTAACTTTATCTTTTTCAGTCATAGATTGAATAGATAATGCTATATGCCAAATATAGTTTTTAGGAGTATGCGGACTTCCTATACCCTTAGCATTGGTTCCTTCATAATAATAAGGATTTTTACTACTTAATACAAATTTTCTAGTATTTTCATATATAATATCATCATTTTTTACACATTCTAAATAAGGTAAACTAAGTAATGATGGAACATTAGCATCATCCATACATAAACTATTTCCTAAACCATCAACTTCATAAGCATAGATTTTACCAAAATCACTATCTTCAAATATTGCATATTTTTCTATGCCTTCTTTAACTTCATTTTTTAATTTTTCCATTTTTTCTATTAAAATAACTTTATCAGAAAAATTTTGCTTCATTATTTTTATAAGTTTTCCTAATACCTTAACTAAGTAAAAATTAGATGGAATTAAATATTGATATGTACAAGCATCATCACTAGGTCTAAACCCGCTCCAAGACATACCTGTATATGCTACATTTGACCCTTTTCCATTATTAGCTAATGTATCATAGTATACATATGGATTAGGTCTTTCAAAATGATATGTTGATTTTTCTAAATGATGTTGTTCAACTATCAACATATTTATTATTTTATTTAATAATTCAAAAAATTTATTATCAAATATTTCTAAATCTCCTGTTTTTTCATAGTACATATATATTGTATCTAATGGATAACATATAGAATCTAGTTCATATTTTCGTTCCCAAATATGATCATTCCACTCTGTTATATCATTTCTATCCCATGATTTTCCATTATTAGTCATATTAAAAGCATTAGCATATAAATCTTTATCTAAACAATATAATTGTCTTTTTATCACTTTTTTAATAATATCATCTGCTTCTTTTATATCTAGATAAAATAAAGGCTTTATTTGTCCACTAGAATCCCTTAACCACATAGCAGGAATATCTCCTGTTATTACAAAATAATCATCTCTATCTGTTGATATAAGTGTTCTACTCAATGTATTTTCCATACAATTTTTGAATATTTTTTTAGTTTTATCAGATATTTCATCACTATCTCTTATTAAGTCATATAACTTTTCACTAATTTGCATCATTATCACCCAATTCAAATGTTCTAATTTCATAAGCATTAATATTTTTAACATTATTTTCATCTATTGATATAATTTCATTTTCTAATATATTAAGTTCATTTATAGAATTTATTTTTATATTATTTGCATTTTTTGAATAATTACAAAGCCTTATAATTCCTGTTTTATTTTCATTTCTATTTAATGCCATTAACATATTATTCCCTAATTCAATATCTAATTTTTTATTAGCTTCTATATTTCCTTTATTATTAGGATATATTTGTATGCATTGCACTTGTTTTCTATATTCTAATATTCTATGATAAGATTTAATTTCATCTCCTTTATATAAGTCTATGTATAAATCTAAATCAATTTCACCTTGTTCTTGTGAATCTTCTGTCGGGAAATATCCCCAGTCTCCTATCTCTCCTGTGTATCTTCCTATACTTAAAGCAAGTGTATTGTCATCTTTTAAAACTTCATATTCTGCTATCCCATTAGTACCTATAGTTAATCCCATATTTTCATCTCTTAAATTAACAAATCTATTTAAATTTTGTGAATTATCTGGATTTAACCATTCTTTACTTGGCATTATTGGTCTTTTAACTACTTCATAAATACTTTCAGGGTAAACATAATCTGTTTTAATATCATTAGCAAATAATATTCTTAGCCTATGATCTTTTGCTATATTATTAAATTTAATATTTAATTTAACTACTTTATCATATGTATTTAATTCTAATGTCTTAATAATTTTAAATTCAACTAAATCATCTGCTCTTTTAACATTTCTTATTGTAACTTCTTGCATTTGCTCTTTAATTTTTTCAAAATCATTTTCTGCTGATACTGGTATTTTTATTGTGTCATAAATTTCTATAATAGCCTTATCTTTTGTAATACTTTTTATATTATATTTAATATTTTGATTTTCATTTGAATATATAGATTTAGCATTTGCTCTTTTATATATATACTCATTTCCAACATCACCATTATCTTCTATTACACCTAAATTTAAAAGTTCAATCTTATCTTTTTTATTATATAAATTAAAAGTTCCATCATTATTTACACTTAATTTTATATACTCATTTTCTAAATAATCTTTACCTATTTTTATATTTGAGACTTTTTCTAATTCATCAAATAAAAACTTTAAATTAAATACCTTTCTACTAAATGCTTCCATAGGTATTACTGCATTAAATTTTAGTTTTTGTGTCCAGTATGGTACTCTAAAACTATCATCAGGTATTTTGTAATCAAATAAGACCTTAGCCTGCTTTAAATTTGTTCTATAAACTTCTTTATCTCCATCATAAATTATTACAGATTTTGGTATATTTTCATTTTTCAATAATTCATACGCTTTTTGATAATGCATATCTTTAAATTTAATAGTTTTATAATCTATTTCTGCTTCTATTTCTTTTATTGTTGAATATTGATTTATATTATGCACTGACAACATATATTCATAATCTAAATTAGTTGTATTTACATTTTTAGAAAAATCATACAAGGCTCTATTAACCAAATGATTAGATAATTCTATTACTTCCTTAAATCTTTCTAACATACCTTTGTGTATGCTATCTATACCTGTTCCACATATACTATCATGCGGATGATTTGATATTAATGTCTTATATGCGTAATGTATAGCATCATAGGGGTATTGTTTTTTATCATATATTGAATAAAGCAATGGCTCTACCACTTCTTCTAATAAAAATTCTGCCTTTTTATTTTGTTTTTTTAGTATAACTCTATTAGATGATGTTCCTTGTAAAGTATACCAACCATCTGTTTTTTGAGATCTTAACTCTCCGTTTATATTATTAAGATTTAATTTTTTATCAAATACTTCTTTTTTCACTGCCTTATAATAATCAAATAAATTTGAATGTATAAATTCATAATCATCATAAAGTTCATTTGCAGTATCAATAGCATCTAATATATTCATTTGCAAAGGTTGATGATCACAACCATTCATCATAAGTAAATGTGATGTACTTGCATATTTTTCAACATCTTTTATCTTTTGATCCCAATATGTTTTAGCAATATTTTTGTCTACTGGAATTTCTATTGCATTACAATACCAATTTGCGAAAAGTATACCTAAAACTTTATCACTATTTTTTGAACTCCAATACATTTCAGAATTTTTAGAAGTAAAATCTTCTACAACAATATTATCAAAACCAGTTGCCTTAACACCCCTACCAAAATATGCTATATCTATTCCTGCTCTTTTTAATATTTGTGGCATTTGACCTACATTTCCAAAAGTATCTGGGAAATAGCCTATAAACATATGCTCTTTTATATCTACTCCCTTTAAATATCTCTTAGCTTCTTTAATTCCTACTTGTAAATTCCTTAGATTAGATTCTGCACTTATTAAAAAGGAATCTTGCAATACATACCAAGGCCCTATTTTCAATTTTCCGCTAGATATTAAACCAATAAGTTTTTCTCTATTTTCTGGTTTAATTTTTAAATAATCTTCAAGTGGTATTACTTGTCCATCTAAATGAAAACTATTAAATCTACTATCTTTAGATAATTCTAAAATATTATCAATTAAATCAACTAAATACATTTGATGCTCTATTAAAGGCAAATACCATTCTCTATCTAGATGAGAATGAGATATTATGTGTACAGTTTTTTTCATTTTTACCTCACAAACTAACATTTTCTTCTGTATCTATATCAAATATATGACATTTTGTTGTATCAAATTTAAAGTTATGTTTTCCTGTTTGTCTTAAATCTGCTAAGCCTTCTACATTCATTCTACTTGTCCATTGCACATTTCCTAATGTGAAGTATATATATTCTTCATTTCCCATTTGTTCTACTACTGATATATCTCCTACTACACTCTCAGGTGTTGCCTCATCTACTGCCTCTATTGCTTCTGGTCTTATCCCAAAGATTACTTTCTTACCTACATATGTCTTTACCTTATCTGCTTTTTCTTTGGCTATCTCTATGAATGTATCACCTATCTTAACATATACTTTATTATCTTTTTCTACTAAGTCTGCTTCTATTAAGTTCATTGTAGGTGAACCTATAAATCCTGCCACAAACTTATTTGCTGGTTTATGATATAGATTTAGTGGTGTATCTACTTGCATTATCTTACCTAGTTTTAATACTGTTATTCTATCTCCCATTGTCATTGCTTCTACTTGGTCATGAGTTACATATATCATTGTATTTTTTAATTCTTTATGTAATTGTGTTATTCTTACTCTCATTGATACCCTTAGTTTTGCATCTAAGTTAGATAATGGTTCGTCAAATAAGAATACTTTTGGTTTTCTTACTATTGCTCTACCTAAGGCTACCCTTTGTCTTTGACCACCAGACATTTCCTTTGGTTTTCTATCTAATAGTTCTGTTATTTCTAATTTCTCTGCTGCTTCTCTTACTCTTCTATCTATTTCATCTTTTGGTGTCTTTCTTAATTTTAGTCCAAATGCCATATTTTCATATACTGTCATATGTGGATATAGGGCATAACTTTGGAATACCATTGCTATTTCTCTATCTTTTGGTGGGACATCATTTACTAGTTTATCTCCTATGTAAACTTCTCCTCCCGTTATTTCCTCTAATCCTGCTATCATTCTTAAAGTTGTTGATTTTGCACAGCCACTTGGTCCTACAAATACCATAAATTCTCCATCTTTTATTTCTAAATCTATTCCATGTACCGCTTTAAAGCCATTTGGATATTGTTTTTCAACTCCTTTTAATGTTACATTTGCCATTTTGCCTCCTAAATTATTATCTAAATTTTTTCTCTAATTTTTTAATTAATAAAAATCTTTAAAAACCATTATTCTTACTTAATTCATTAAACCATAATCCTGATTTTTTTATACTTCTTTTATTTGTTTTTAAATCTAAACTTATTAAACCATATCTATTTTTATATGAATTTAACCAAGACCAACAGTCTATACTTGTCCACACTAAATACCCTAAACAATTAGAACCTTCTTTTATCCCCTTATATAAAAATTCTAGATGCTCTTTAAAAAATTCTATTCTATAATCATCTTCTATAATTCCATTTTTTAAAAATCTTTCTTCATTTTCAACACCCATACCGTTTTCTGCTACGAACCAAGGTATATTCCCATAATTTTCTTTAATATTTTTTGAAATATCATATATACCTTTTGGGTATATTTCCCAACCCCTGTATGGATTCATTCTCCTAGCGGGCATTTCATAATGATCATAATAGTATGTTGGCATAAATGGTGCTTCATCATTAGGTTTATTTTTTTTAGCACAAACTCTTAAAGGCTGGTAATAGTTTATTCCCAATATATTAACTGTATTATTTCTTATTATATCTAACTCTTCCCTAGTATATTCAGGCATTAAATCATGTTTTTTTATTATCTCTATTAATTCATCTGGGTAAAAACCTTTAACACTCGGGTCTAAAAATGATTTACTGGCAAATAATTCTGCTATTCTAGCAGCCTTTAAATCATATTTATTATTAGATCTAGGGTATGCTGGTGTTAGATTTAATATTATTCCAATTTTCCCATCTGTAACTATATTTTTAAATTCTTTTATTGCTTTCGCAGATGCCAAAGCTATATTATATGCAACTTTAACGGCTTTTTTAGAATCCACTTCTAGTGGATAATGATATTGTAATAAATACCCACATTCAACTGATACTATAGGTTCATTAAAAGTAAACCAAGTTTTAACTATATCTCCAAATAATTTAAAACAAGTTTTTGCGTACTGACTATATGCTTCTACTACAACTTTACTTTCAAATCCATTATATTTTTCTTGTAAAGTTAAAGGTATATCAAAATGTGATAAATTTACAAAAGGCTCTATACCATTATTTTTTAATTCATTAAAATACTCTCTGTAAAATTTAACTGCTTTATCATTAATTTCACCTATACCATTGGGTATTAATCTAGCCCAAGATATAGAAGTTCTAAATGCATTATGTCCTGTTTTTTTTAATAATTGAATATCTTCTTTAAAATATTTATACATACTTGTAGTTTTATCAGGACCTATATTATTATAGAACTTATATGGTTCTATCTCATAAAATTTATCCCATGTCGTTAAACCTTTATTATCATTTTCAAATCTTCCTTCACTTTGTTCTGCACTTATAGAACTTCCCCAATAAAAATTTTTTGGAAATTTAATCATTATTTTCTCCTATTCTATTTTCTCTTATTACAAATGGTATCCATATAATTATTGATAAAATAACATTAAATATTGCAACTAAAGCAGCTTTAATTGATCCCCCTGTTGCAAAATATGCATATACTCCTGGTGGCAAAACCCAAGGAACTTGTATATAGGTAGGAGGAATTATTCCTATAACTGTTACTATATATGCTATTATGGCTGATATAGTTGGTGCTAGTATAAATGGTATTAAATAATTCATATTTAATACTAATGGTATTCCAAAGATTATAGGTTCATTTATATTAAAAATTCCCATGGGCGCTGCCATTTTTGCTATATCTTTATTTGATTTTTTTCTTGAAAATAACATTATTGCTATTATTAATGCTATGGTAATACCAGAACCACCTGGTTGATAAGCATCAAACGATGACCTAGTCCATATATATGGTAGACTATCTACACTTCCACCATTTACAATATGTTCCATATTAGAAATTAATGCTGGCTGATAAACTGTATCTAATATTGGTGATATTAAGTTATGTCCATGAACTCCAAAAAACCAAAATATTTGTATTAAAATTGACATTAATGCAATAATTAACATGTTTTGTGAAAATTTCAATATAGGGCTTTGTATTAAACTGTAAAAAATATGTTTAATTGGTAATAAATATACTATAATTCCTAAAATATATATAGTTATAGACATTTTGATTATTAATGCAAATGTTCCTACTACTGCTGGTGGTATAAAACTAGGCATATTTACATTAAATTTTAATTTAGAAATTTCAGTATATAGTTCAACAGATATTATAGTTATTACTATTGCTAAAAATATATTTTTTGAACCTAAATCACTTATATTTATACTCATTTTTTCTTGTATTGATAATATAAATATAACTAATGATATAATTAATCCTTGTATATCTGATAATTTATAAGCCAATATTATAATAAATATAATTGATATAAATGATAAACATATAAAAGAAATAGCATTATTAAAATCTTTAATAAAATTAAATATTAAAAAATCTCTTAATAATAGTGCAATGGAACCTACTAATAATATTGGTGCTAATGCTATAAAAGTTTCCTTTACTGCATTTACATGTTTTTGATTAGAAATCTTAGTAAATATTGGTATTATAGTGTCTTTAAATGAATTCATAATATTAAATTTTCTCCTTATATTTTATCTCTATTTTCAACAATATATTTTTCTATCATTTTAAACTGTTTCTTTCTTTTTCTTTTAAATAAATATGAATAAAATAAACCTACTAAATAGTAATTAGATTTTTTTATTACTGAATCAGTAATATATGTTTCTTCATATATAACTTTAACCTTATTTTCATCTAATTTATCTATACTATAATCAACTATGGTTTCACCTAAATTAGTTATATATTTTAAAGAATATCTTTTATTTTCATCTAATTTTAATATTTCTAATAATGCAGTATTTTTACTATTAATATTTTTTTTGACTTTCAGTCCTTCTTTAAGTTCTTTATTTACATTTATTTCACTTTTTAAATTATTTATTAAAAAATTATATATTTCCTTATCTGAAACATTTAATATATATTCTAATTTCATTTTTTATTTCCTTTTATAACTAATATCAATCCTATAATTATAAAACTTAAACCCATAATTAAGTTTAATAATATATTATCAATAGGGTAAGAAATTATAAATATAGTTCCTATTGCTATTAAAAATATTGACCATGATTTCATATTAACTCCTTCAAATTAAGGACTACACCTATAAAATTTATGCAGTCCTTTAATTTGTTATTGTTCTTTAATTCTATTTGCTATTATTACAAATGGTGTCCATATTATAAATGCTATAAAGACATTAAATAATGAAACTAACATTGCTACAAATGAACCACCTGTTGCAAAGAAAGCATATAAACCTGGAGGTAATACCCACGGAACTTGAACATATACTGGCGGTACTAAACCTAAAACCGTTGCAGTATAACCTATTATTGCTGCTATTACTGGTATTATAGTAAATGGTATTAAATATAATGGATTTAGTACTATAGGCATACCAAATATCATAGGTTCATTTATATTAAACATTCCCATAGGAGCTCCTAATTTAGCAACTGCTCTATGATCTTCTCTTTTTGAAAATATTAATATTGATATTATTAAGGCTATTGTTATTCCTGAACCACCCATTTGAAGATAAGCATCAAATGAACCCCTAGTCCACAAATAAGGTAAAGTTTCAACTGTTCCACCTTTTGCTATATGTTCTACATTAGCAAGTAATGCTGGTTGATATATACCGTCCAATATTGGAGCTAATACATTGTGTCCATGTAATCCAAAGAACCAGAAAAATTGTATTAAAAATGCCAATATTAATACTGAAAATAATCCTTGTGATAATCCTAATAATGGTTTTTGAATATATAATGATATAATATCATTTAATGTTTGTCCTGTTGTAGTTACTACTACATAAGATAATATTGCTGAAATATATATAGCTACCACTCCTGGAATTATAGAACTAAATGCTTTATTAACAGCAGGTGGAACTGAGTCAGGCAAACTTATAGTTATTTTGTTAACCATTAATTTAGAATAAATTATTGTAGAAAATGCCCCTATTATCATTGCAGGGAATAATCCACTTGCTCCTAAATAATTTACATTAATATAACCCCAAGATGAAACTTCATGCATAGTTCCATTTATATCTGCCATGAATGTAGCACTTTGTGGTAAAAATAGTATAAATGAAGCAAAAGCTACCAAAGCCCCTGCAATAGGGTTTACTTTATAAGAATTTGCTAAATTATACCCAAGTGATATAACAAATACTAATGATAATATAGCAATTGAACCAAACCATACTATACCATTAATATTTATTAAAGGACTCATAACTTCTGCAATTTTGGGAAAACCATAATTTTTTGGTAAATCTCTAAAAAATACATTTAATAATACTGCAATAGAACCAACCATAGTTATAGGTAATATTGCTATAAAGCTATCTCTTATTGCTACTAAATGTCTTTGCTGTGAGAGTTTAGCAGCAACAGGTATAAAGTTAGCTTCAAGCCAATTCATAAAATTTTTCATTATTATTTCTCCTTTTATATTTATTTAACTTTTTCTAATGCAAAATTTAATACTTTTTCCCCATTCATAGTTCCATAATCTAACATGTTTATTACTTCTACTGGAATACTACCAAAAAGTTCTTTAATACTACCTTCTAAATATTTTACTTGTGGTCCTAATAAAACAATATCAGTGCTTCCAACATAATCTTTTGCATTTGCTTCTGGTACTGCTTTTATATCAACTTCTATATCATTTTTATTTGCAGAAGTTTTCATTTTTTCAACTAGAAAACTTGTTGACATACCCGCTGTACATACTAATAAAATATTAACCATTTTCTCCCCCTATTCTTTTATATAATTCTATAAATTCTTTTGCATTATCTTTTGTAATTAAAGCCATACTCAAATGATCCTGTGCATGAACCATGAGTAAGTTTAAATTTATTTTTTCTTCCCCCGATGTTTCTTTTACTATTAAATTCGTTTGTCCTTCATGTGCTTCAAAATAATATTTTTCTGCTTCTCTCATACTTTCTTCTGCTTTTTTAAACTCCCCTTTTTTAGCAAAATTTATAGCTTCCATGGAACAAGACCTAGACATACCAGAATTTGCAATTATTTCCATAGCATACTCACTTAATTCTTCATAATTCATGTGTTTTTTCTCCTTTTTTATAAAATTCCTCTAATATACTTACAAAATAATCATAATTAGGATTTTTTATTATATTTTGTATTAATTCTTTTTCATCTATTAATTTAGTTATTGTCTTATATATCATTTCATTTTCATTATTTTTATTATCAAGTAACATAAATAAGACTAAATTTACCTTATTATCTAACCAAGTAACTGCATGTTTTAGTATACACACCCCTATCAAATTTATATTAGGAATTACTTCTACTGAATGTGGTATAGCAATTTGTTTACTTATTTCAGTCATACCTAATTTTTCTCTTTTTAAAAGTAACTGTTCTATATTATCAGGTATGTACTTAATTTTTTTTAATTTATTTGACATTATATTTATTACTTTTTCTTTAGTAATTTTACTATCTATATATGTAAATAAATCTCTTGGCATTAAATTTTTTATATAGCTTTTATCGTCCATTAATATATTCTTTATTTTCATTATTTCATCATCTTTTAAGAAATAGTTTATTTTATATATTGGTTTATCTAATTTAAATTCTATATCTACCAAAGAAAATATGACATCAATAGTATCTAAATTTATATCTAGCAATTCATTAACTCCACAAGAACTAATTAAATTAGAATATTCAGAAAATAAATTACTGTACGTATATATTAAAAACTTAGAAACTCCACGACCACTAGGACAAACAATCAAAATATTTTTCTTTTTACTTTCTTGTTTTTTAAACCCTATACTCATATGTAATATAACTGAAATATAACCTATTTCATGTTCAGTTAACTTTTTATTATATCTATCTTCTAATATTTTACTAATATAAAATGAAATATTATATTCTAAGGGCATATTAATTTTTATTTCATCTAATAATGGATTAGTTATTCTTATATCAAATCTTAGTCTAATTGTTAATGCTAATAAATGAGTATATAAATTTTTATAAAGTTCTTCATCATCATATAAATCTATTTTAAATGTTAATTTAATATAGTATAAGATTTCATTTATTAATTCATTTATTTCTTTTATATTCTCCGTATTCTGATATTTTAACGTTTCAGTAGTTAAAAATCTTATAGTTATATAATCTAAATCATTATCATCTAATTTTACATTTCCAAATACCTTTTGCATGCATTCAACTATAAGTTTTCTTTTATCTAAAAATAAATTATTTTTATCTATATCTATTTTAGAAATTTTTCTATTTTCTTTTGTTCTTTTTAAAGTTATAAACATTGCTGATATTAAATTTTGAAAAGAAATATCAGAAATTTTAATCATATTTTCTTTTAAAAACGAATATATTTGTTTTGTTTTTTCATTTATTTCAAAATCAACTAAATCTTTATATGCAGTATTTTCATTTAATTTTTTCTCTAATATATCTACTAACAAATTTCTAATGTCTAATTCACTACCAACTATTTTTATACCATAATATGGTTTTCTTTCTATTTTTAAGTTATATTTTCTGACCTTTATATCAATTTTTTTAATATCTAATGATATAGTCTTAGTACTTATATAAAGTTCTTTACTAATATCTTCTAACTTAACATACTTACTAGTATTAACTAATTTTTCCAAGATATAATCACAACGCTCATCAGTATTATTAGGTAATTTATTAGTTTTTAAATTATCAAAAATTTCAGTTTCTTTTAACAAATTCCCTTCTAATTTATACCCGCACCCCTCCTTAGAAACTATATCTATATTTTTAGAATTTAAAATATCTTTAAGTTCTTTTATCAATTTTCTACAAGTTCTATCAGATATATTAATATGATTAGAAAGTTCTTTAGCAGTATGATAATTTTTATCTATCATTAACTTATATATTTTAATCAAATTTTCATACATATTTTTGTCCTTTCTTTTATTTATAGTATATTTTACCCCAATTTAACGTTTTTTCAATTACAATATTTTCAGTATCAATACGGAAATGTATTTCTGTTCATATTTTAAAAACCATTATTTAAGAAATTCAATCCTAAATAATGGTTTGTTTAAATTTTATCAAAACAGTCTTAAATTTATATTAAATAAAAACTTTTTAAGTTCTTTATGTGTGAAAAATACATCTACTGTAACCTTATCAAATTTTTCTTTAAATCCTACACCTATTACTGGGTATACCTTATTTGGGTAATCATACTTTACACCTAATTCTGAATATAGCATCTTATAAGTTAACTTTGCTTTTGTCTCTAAACTAAAATCTCTTTTAGCTATATGACTATTTAGTATAAATTTACTATTCTTATAACTATATTCTAAATTCCCATCATAGGCTATACTATG
>NZ_LOQI01000029.1 GCF_001517915.1 Oceanivirga salmonicida
TTTTTCTATATATTTTCTGTTTAAATTATAGTAAAACTCTTTATTTTCATTTCTATCAATATACTCTATTCTAATTTCTATATTAATAACATTATTTATTTTGTCTATATAACCAAAATCTTTATTTACACTATCTAGTATTAAAATATATTCATTTTTAAAATTCTTTATATATACTCTTACTTTTTCTTTTTGCTTTGTATAATTAGAAATAAATTTTATTCTACCTAAATTTATATCTTTATCAAATTTATAACTAGCATCTAATAAGAACTTATAACTTTTTTGTATATCATTATCAAATTGTATTAAATTACCTGGTATAAATTCTTTTAATAAATTATAAAAAATATTAGTTTTAACTAATACTCCACAAAGACATATACCATCATATTTTTCTAATATGTCTATAATCTTAATTTTTTTAAAATAATTATATAAAAAATTATATATTTCTAGTATAAATATTAAATCAATTTCTTCTTTTCTAACTTCAATATTTTCTATTTGTATATCTATTTCTAAATCTAATTTTTTTACTATATCATTAATTTTAATTACATAACTTTCATTTTTATTAACATAATTATTAAAAATGTACTCACTTATTTTATTTAATATTAAATAATTTCTATAACTGTTTATATACTCTTTATTTATACTCGTTTTATATTTTAAATAATCTGTTTTAAATGCTTTTTCCACTTTTATATATTTTTTTTCTATATCTTCAATTATATTTTTATACTCACTATTATTTATCTTATTTATTAATTCTTTTTCACTAAAATTTAAGTATTCAATTTGAGACATTTTAAATTTTAGCATATAAAATATTTTGTTAACTATTATTTTTTTAGATAAATTTATCTCAGTATTTATATGAGTATTTAATACAATTTCATAATTAATATCTTTTTCTGTTATATTATAATTATTAGTTGTAATTTTTATTTTATCATTTTCTGTATTTACTATTAAATAATAATTAGACTTATACTTCTTATCGATTTTTTTTATTCTATTTTTTATTAATTTATAATTAAAGATTTTACATATATCAAGTTTTAACATATCATTTTGTTCATAATCTATACCTAAAATATAGTATGAAAGATATTTTTTCTTACTATAACTGACAATCAATTCTTTTAAATAATTAAAAAATATTTCTAATAATCTTTTTTTAGAAATTTGTATAAAATTTAAATACTTATCATAAATATATATTTTTTCTTCACAATTTTTTAATAAATAATCTATATTATTTATATATGTGGCATTAATATAGTAATTTTTACTACTTAATTCATTTAATGCATCATCAAAAAAATATATATCTATATTCTTATTTTTTATACTTGATATATACATGTTAAAATCATATTCAAAATATTTACATATAACTTTATTTTCAGAAAAAATTATAGGGCAAGTTTCTAATGTTTTATCTAATTCTAAATATTCAAATTCAGCTATTCCAACTATGTATGCTAAAAATTTATCAGGGATAACTTCTAAATATTCTTCATTATATATACTATATATTAAACTAGTATTATATGTATTAAAAAATATTAATGAAATATTTTCTTCATTATTAAAATTATCTGTAAATCTATCTACACTAAATCTAATATAAAACCTATTATATCTATTATCAATATATTTATCATCTAGTTCTAAATTTAGTATAGAATAAATATATTTATTTTTTCCACACAATAAAACTATATTAGTATCTATATCTAAATCTTTTTCAATTAATATAAAATAATTATCTTGTTTTATTATCCTAACATTTTTATATAATTTAAAACTTCTAGGAACTTCTATATCATTTTCTTTTTTATTATATATTACTAATTTTTTATCTATAATTTCTTGAATTTTAATAAATCCTATTTCACTATATTCTTTAATAGAGTTTTCTTTATAATCTTTTCTATATTTTAAAATTAAATCTATAAGTTGTTTTTTATTTTTATCTGATTTTAATATATCTATTAATTTTTCTTTTAAAGCAATTTTATATAACTCATCTCTGCTTTTCAAAATTAATTCATTTTTTGAATAAAGGCTCATATTTTTCACTCCAATATATGATAAATTGTGCTATATTTTCTTCACTTTTTTCACTAAATACTATATTTTCATTATTTAAAATTTTTTTCAAAATATATTCTAATGCTCTTATGTCATTAATGTAATTTTTTTCAGTTAATTTTGATGACAAACTATAATCGATAAGGTAAACTTTATTATCTTTATCAACTAATATATTACTTAAATTTATATCATTATGTATTATTCCCATGCTATGTAAATCTCTAATTATATAAAGCAGCTTTCTAAAAATAAAAAGCTGCTTTGCTTTATTTATTTTATAAAAACATATGGCATTTATACGCTTAAAATATAGCCTTACTATATCATTAGATTTTTTTATTAAAAATAATTTTGGGAAAAAATCAAATTTTGTCTGTATCAACTTTTTGTTTATTTCTATTTCATTTTCAAAAACTTTTTTTATAAATTTATAATTCTTACAGTTATATTCTTTAATAATATATTCTTTTTCATATATTATTTTATTTGTTTGTATTACATAACTATTATTTATAATTACATTCATATAATCACCAAGTTGGTTTCATTTTTTTTAAAGCATAAGATATTTTATTTTTAACTTTGTCTAAAATTTCTTCCTCAACTTTTACTTTTTTAGAAAATAAAAGTGCTCTTTTATATTCCTCCAAAGCTGATTTGAAATCATTAAGTTTCATTAATTCATCACCTTTTTCAATACTAAGATATATACTTCTTAATATTTCAGTCTTATCAACTTTCTTTTCGTGTGCTTTAACCTTTGAAACAGATCTCTTAGATCGCAAAATTGACTTTATTTTTCTAATTGTTTTATTATTTATATCTATTTCTTTTTTTAATCCTATTTTTCTAAAACTTGTACTTGAATCTATTAAACTTTCTAAACTTGCACGATAGTTTTTAGACTGCATATATGTTAAACTTTCTTCTCTTAAACTTATTGCTTTAGTTTTTTCAAAATTTATTTCTTCCTCTATATTTTTTAACTCATATTCTATCTTTGATATTAAATTTTCATCTTCTAAACTAGTAGAAATAATCAAGGCCTCCTTATATTTTTCCATAACTTCTACTAAATTATCTGATTTAATATTATTTGTATTGCTTATTATTTCGTTTACAATATCATACATTTTTGAAATTTCTTCTTTAGAAGTAGTTATTTTTCCTAGTAAAACATCTTTTATATATTGACTTTTTGAATATTTATTGTAGATTTTAACAATGTTTTCGTATATGTTTAATGCTTTTTTATACTCCTTATTTCCATATAATTTATCAGCTTCTTTTTCTTGATTTTCAATATTTAATAATTCATTACAAATATTTAAACCTGCACTAATTTCTTCTTTTAAATAAGGAATATCAACATTATTTAGACTTTCATATATTCTTTTTGCTTCAATATACTCATTCATATTTATATGTTTTTTTGCATTATTTATACTTTTTTTTATTTCTTCTACTTTATTTATTTCATTTTTTAAATTAACTATATTTGATTTATCTTCACTATATTTGATTTGAAATTTTTTTGGTATAAATAATAGTTTTTCATGATATAATTTTCTATACAAATTTTCTAATTCTATTATTTCTTTTTTGATATTTTGAATTGAATTTATTTTTTTGTATGCTTTTATATTTTTATTTATAGTATCTATTTTATTAAAATAACTATTTATTCTATATGAATTTAACAGATAAAACATTATTAGAGATAAGACGACCAAGAAAATTATTAAAAACGAATTGTATTTATTTTTATTGATTTGATTTTGCTTTTCAGCGATGTTTTTTACAGTTATTATTGCTGTGTCATTTTTTAATTTTAAGTCATTAGTTTCCCAAGATTTTATTCCTTGAATTATTATTTTATCATTTGATTTTATATCAAACTCTCCCATTAGATTTATACTTAATTGATTCAAGCCCCCCAAACAATTAGTTAAATCATATCTATATTTATTTTTTGAAATTTCATCAAATTCTATTTCTTTTTTTTCAAATAATTCATATGCAACATTATCTAATCTTGTTCTTTCAATAACATTTTCATCTCTTACTATGCTCATTAATATATTTCCACTAGATGCTGTTATTATACTAGATTTATTTGATAATAGTAATAATATAGAGCAACTAGAATATTTCAAATCTATATTTTTTTGTTTTTGTTCTTTTAACATTTTATCAGTTACAGATATTATTCTTTTTAAATTTGAAAAACTATATTCACTTTCTATTAAAAATCTTTTTACAACAAATTCACTGGTAATTTTTGATATTAATGTCTCATCTGTATTATCTTCATCTTGAATAAATACCCATAAAATAATATTATTAGATTCAAGATAACCAAAATATGTTTTTTTAGAATTCATAAATTCCGTATTAAAATTTTTATTCATTGTTTTCCCAACTAAAATTATCTCCACAAAATTGTATCAAAACCAATTTGGTATCACATACTTCTATTAAACTAAAATTTTCTATTGTTTTAGTTTCATATAGTGCTTTCTTATCAACATATATTATATTTCCACTAGAACCAGGTGATATTACAAAAATTCTTTGTTTATTATTATAACTTATTGAAAAATGATTTTCTTTTGCTATTTTATCATCACCTAATATACACACATCCATATTTGGACTACTTCCTACAAAGTTTCTTCCATCTTTTAATCTGTATTCTTTCCCCCTCTCTGCACCCTCAATACATACTAACCAAGCAACTACTGGGTCTACATTTTCTTCTATATATGCCAATGTTTTTATAACTGTATCATTTTCCATATCATATTTATTTTCTTCTTTTGATAATATACAATATGGACAAGTTTTATCTTTTAACACATTAAATATATGTCCTTTTTCGCATCTTTCTAATTGCATAACTCTCCTAATTTACAAGTAATCTTATTTTATTATTGATTTCTATCATATCTCCTACATTAATTATTTCTTCACTATCTTTTAGTAAAAATTTTCTATTATTTGTTTTTAAAATATATGTTCCATTTTTGGATTTTTCATCTCTTACATACCAATATTCATTTTTTTTAAATATGCTTGCATGTATCTTACTTATTAATTCAGCATTTTTATAATTTGATAAATCTATATCTATGTTGTTATTTTTTGTTTTTCTTCCTATTATATATTTTTCTTTATTAACATTTATTATATCTATTTCTTTACCATTATTATCAATTATTATTATTCTATTTATACTATTTTGTTTTTTTAACATTTCATTTTTTTTCTTTTCATTTATAGATTTTTCTAAATCAAATTTTTCATCTATGTATTGATAAGTGAGATGCTTTTTTAGAAATATATTAATGCTTGAATATATACTTAAAAGTAAAGATAATAATATAAGAGATTGTGTTTTGCTTTTAAAAAATATGTAGTAGAATATAACCATTAATAGCATTACTAAAAAAATTATGTATTCTTTTTCTATATATCTAAGTCTTTGTGTACTTTTAATTTTTTTACTTCTTATTATCTTATTTTTAAGATACAAAGAAATTGCTAATATCTTTTTTATCATCATTTTTATTTTCTTCATTTCTGATAACATTATTAGTTAATATATCTGATAAGTTTTTTAATATTTTCTCATTGCTTATTTCTACATTAACTTCTATATTTAATTTCATTCTTATATATTCAATTAAACATTCTCTGCTTACTACTGAATTTAAACATAGAAAAATTATATTTAAATCTACATTATCTATTTTAGTTTTACTTGCTAATAATTTAGCCCATTTTTTTAATAATATAGGACTTATTGTTTGGTATTGGCTATATTTACAACTATATTTTTGATTTGTTAAGTCTATGACATTATATTCTTGTCTATATTCATTAAAAATATTGTTTTCATTATATATATCAGCACCATTTCTTAATATTATGCTAAAAAGTATATATTCATTTTTGTATTCTTCTAACATTATAAATTTAAAATTTAAATTTTTAATGTAATATTTATCATCATCTTCTTCATTTATTTCTAAAATTAGATTATATCTTCCTTCTTTTTCAGATCTTTTTATACTTATTTCATCATTTAACCAATATATTTTATTATTGTATTTTAATATGCCTTTAGAAATGTTAAAAGTATTATTTTGTGCGTTATAACTAATATCTAATCCAGTTATTATTCCATCCGCTGAATTTATATATTCATTGTTAATATAGTCAATAAAATTAAAACTTAATATATTAAGTGATTCACTTGTAAGTAATCCATACTTTTGATATTTTGGTATTTTTAAAGATAAACTAGCTTGCATTATATCCACCTTCTATCACAATATTTTCTATTTTTTCTTTTTTTTGCTTTATTAACATTTTAAATTTTCCAGTTCCATTTTGTATATCAAAATTTTCCTCATAATCTATTACAAAAGCTGTTGGCATAGTTATTTTTCTTATTACAACTCCTGCTGATATTACTTCTAATATTAATTTTCTATAAGCATCATCAGATTCTGATGGTACTAATGACCAAAAACTTAATTTTTTAGTAATATCTTCTGTTTGACTCATTATTTTACCTGTAATTTCAAGGCATACATTTAAATCTGTTGCTCTTGCATTAGAATCATTTGGTGTATCAGAAATATATTTTATTGAACTAATACTATCTTTTTCTAAAATAATTTCATCATTTTTACCTGTAATATTTACTTTTATTCCCATTATTTCACCCCCCTACTCTTTAGAATTTATAATTAATTTAAGGTGCCTTGTATCGCCAGATAGCTTTAAATTTAAGCTAAAGGTGTTTGAATTTGCATCTATTTCATATGTCATATCATCTTCTAACCTTAATATAGAGTTAATAACATTATTATTTTTTAACCACATAGATTTTGTACTATCAGGTGCACTGCTAAAAAAATAATTTAATCTTTCTTCCTTAAAATCTGAAGTATCATATCTTAAAATACGCTCTATATAGTTTGAAGTTAGTGTTTTATAAATAGGTTCATAATTAGAGTTTTTATTTTTACTCATATTTCTTGCCTTATATACTAAAATATTATCTATTATTTTGTTATTATATACTGCATTATCTGATGTAAATACAAACCCATAACTTAATTCATTTATTTTATTTTTCAAATCCTGTGTATACCCTGATATTTCTTTTGCAAGCGTAGTTTTTATATTAAAATTATTCTCTCCTGCCTCTATATTTACTCTTACACCAGGATTATTTATTATTGCATCTTTAAATCTTTGTTTTAAATAATTAGGACACTGATAAGCTGCAACTATGCCAGCAGCTATATAACTTGCATCTATATGTATTCCATTGATATAAAAGAAAACTTCATCTTGTTTACTTATATTTTGACTATCTGCTTCTATATTATTTCCTATACTTACTTTTGATCTATTCATTGGTATCAGTGTAAAATTAGGTAATACTGGAATTAAATACTCTGAATATTCTTGATTTTCTAAAACCTTTGTTTTTTCAATGTATTCTTCTATACCACCTAATGCTAAACTCTTAAAATCTGTTTTATCATTGGCTTCAAAATTAAAAAATATCTGTATTTTATACTCACTTAATGTATTTGCTAAATTAATTAAAGTATTAAATTTATTTTTTTCATCATCTTCTAAATTTCTGCCATTAAATCTTTTTCTTATATTTTTAATATCTATATTAAAATCTAATCCAACATTTGGAAATATAGCAAACCATACTGTATTACTAAAATCATTTTTATTATTAACAGTATTCAAATATACTTTAAATACTGTTTTATTTTTTGGATTTAATAATAAATCGGTAGAAATATTGGTAATTAATAATTTAGGTGTCATCTGTTTTGATTTGACGTCATATTGGTCAAAAAATAGTTTAACTCCTAGTATTTTTTTTATTAATTCCTTTGAAATTTCTATGAAATTTTCCTGTGATTTTTTATATAGATCCAAATAATTATTATAATTTACAACTTCTTTTTCTATATCAATTTCTTGCAAATTAGTGCTTATAGGTGCAAAAGATCTTGCTACAAGACTTGCTACATAATCATTTGGAGTATTTGTTATTTGTTTATAATCTTCAATGAAAATTTGTGAAAGTTGATTTTGTGAATTGTCTAAGTTTTGTTCGATTTGTAATGTGTTTGTTGGTGAATTTATTGCTAATACTTCTATGTTTCCTTCGCTACCAATAGTTAAAATTCCTGTCTTTATCTTATCAATTCTATTTTTACTTTTTTTACCATCATCTAGCATTAATCTAGTTTCTATATCATTTATGGCAAGTGGTAACATTGCTAAAACATTATTATAATTTTTAGATGCTTGTTCAAACTTATAATTTAATTTATCTCCTATCTCAAATTTAAGCGGATTTTTTTCATCTAATATATGGTATTTTTCATATAAGTAGGCTATTTCTCGTCTTAATTGTTTCAAGTTTTCAATTACTTTTTTAGGCGATAAATATTCTAATATATCTTCATAATTAAAATTAATATTTTTTACCTTATTACTATTTCTCATATCAATTAAAGATAATAGCATATTCAAAAAAGTATTTTCTTTATTTAGTTTGATAACCGTTATTACTTCATCAGGTAAATTAGGTTTTTCTAAACTATAACATATATCTAGTTTATCTGCATCATAGTAACTATATATAGTTGGTTCAAATTTATCTAAAAATTCTTCAAAACTAGAAACTAATAGATTTTCATTTATTTCTTTTATTTTATCATCTTCTAAACTAGTTATATTATTTGTATCTCCTATTAAAGTCAGTATATTATGCTTAGATGGATTTATAGTTTCAAATAGTATTGTTCTATTAGTTTGATTTATTTTATCCATTTTCCCTCCTCTTTGCTTCAATCTGTTATAATTATAGTTTTTTATTTTCAATTTAGGAAGATAAAATTCAATTTTTCCTATCTATTTTATGATGGTTAATTTAGATTTAATTTTTTTGCACTATATATTACTATTACTAGAAAATTTTTATTTAATTTAGATAATTTAATTTTTACATAAAAAAAAGCAAATTATTTTTTGCCTTTAAGTATAATTCTATTATTTATTTCTTGAATATCTACAATATTCATATTATTTTTTACTATTTCTTTTTCTAATTCTTTTAATCTATTTAGTGGATAAATATAGTAAAATAATCCACCTTTTTTCAATAACCTATATGTATTTTCTACCAATTCTTTTAATGTTAATTTTGCTTCAAATTTTGAAAATAATTTAATGTTATCATCAGGTAATTTACCTGAATTTAATTTATAATACGGTGGATTAGAATATATTATATCATATATTCCACAATGTTTTTTTACGTCTTCATTTAGTACTTTTATATTACTAATTTCATTTTTAACTAAGTTTTCTTTTAAATTATCATATGCTAATTTTTGTATTTCTAATGCTATAATATTTTTAAATTTATTTTCCAATTTTAATGATATATAACCAGAACCTGCACCTATTTCTAAGGCAGTATTTCCATTAATATCATCTTCTAATATATATTTAGCTAGTAATATTGCATCATCAGTTATTTTAAAACATTTATTTATCTTTATTTGTTTTTTATCTATATTTTCTATATACATATACACCCCTTAAAATGTACTCTTTAAATATACCCTTTAAAAAAAATAACCACAAAGCGTGGCTATTACCAAAATAGTTCTTTTCCATATCTTCCAAAAACATTTAATATTCTACCTTCATCATTAGGTTTTATTTGATAAAATTCTACTCTTCTATTAAAGGCTTTATTAACTTGTCTTACTAATTCTCTAAAATCTAATCTATCATTAGCTGTGAAATAAAATATTAATTTTTCTTCATTAAATGTATATTCTCCAATAACTAAATTCATTTCTGGTAAAACTTCTTTTACAATTTTTTTACATTTAAAATATGCATCATCTGCTTTTTTATCAAGTTCTACTAAACTTTCTATTTCTTTTTCATTAAGTTTACGCTTAACTTCTCTAATTTTAATATCTTCATTATCTTCCTTAGTTTCAAGGAAGTCTTTTTTTGATATTACAGTTCCTATCTGATCTCCTCTTATAGTTTCAACTATAACATGATCTCCTTTATTGTATTTAGCTTCATCTTGTACTATAAATGGGTAAACTTTTTTAGTTTTTCTAAATTTTATACTTAATATTTTCAAATCAATCCCCTTTCAGCAAAACTAAAATATCCTTCTCTGCTGACTATTATATGGTCTAGCAAAATTATATCAAATAGCTCTAAAGCATTATAAATTTTTTGTGTAATTTTTTTATCTTCAAATGATGGCTCTAACATACCTGATGGATGATTATGTGCTATAATTACATTTTTAGCATTACATGACAATACCTGTATTAATATATTTCTTATAAATACATATGTTTTATCTAATGTCCCTTTTGATATGTTTTTATATGTTATATATTGATTTCCATTAGTTAAAAATAATATATCAAATCTTTCAATTTTATTATATGCTAAATTTCTTCTTAGAAATTCAACAACTAAATTAGAACTTTTTAAAGAGTATTCACAATTTTTCACTTTACTATGAATATATTCTTTTGAATATTCATTTATTAAACTTGCTAAAATTATAAATTTATCATTTAATTTTTTAGAAATATTGTCCTTATCTTGTAATATTTTATCAATACTTCCATAATATTTAATTAAAGTATCTGATTTTTTCTCAATATCTTTATAACCAGAAAGATATAAAAGTAGTTCTAAAAATTCTCTACTATTTAAATTTTTGTAGCCATAATTTATATATTTTTCCTTTATATTCATGTGTTCCCCTTCCTTTATCCTTGATTGAAGCAAAGAATGGGGCACCCAAGAGGGCTCGAACCTCTAACTTTTTGTTTCGAAGACAAAACTTCTATCCAATTGAATTATGGGTGCACACTTAGGCATTTTAGCATAAATTTAGCTTATTGTCTATCATTAGTTTTATTTAATATCTCTTCTATTTTTTCTAAATCTTTATTAGATTTTTTTTCTTTTTTAACTACTTTTGGCTTAGTTTTAACTTTTTTTACTGGAGCTTTTTTTTCTTTTTTAGCTTTAGCAGTAGTTTTAGATTTAGTTACTGTTTTTTTCGTTGTAGTTTTAGCAGGAGTTTTTTCTACTTCTTTTTTCTTTTCATCTGTCTTAGTTACTTCTGTTTTTTCTTTTTTTATTTTTGGCTCAGTTACTTTTTTATCTGTAACTTCTATAACTTCATTTTTTATTTCTTTTTCAACTGCTTTTTCTTCTACATTTTCTTCTATATTATTAACTTCTGTTTTTTCAATATTTTCTTGAATTTCATTTTCAATTACTTCATTTTTAACTACTTCGTCTAAATTTGAATTTTCAATTCGTTTCTTAGTGTAGAAATCAAAACTTCTTATATTAAAATCTTTAACTACATTACTTGTTTTTATATTAGTTATGTTAACATAATAAACATATTTATTGTAACTATAATATACAGCAAATACAAATAAAATCGTTTCTAATATTAACAATATTTTTTTACCACTTTTCATTATAACCTCTTCAATAATTTTAATAAAAATTCTTTTGAATTAATACTTGCTAAATTTTCAAACTTTGAAAACTCTATATTGGAATTATCTCCTAATGAATCTGAGATAGATCTAATTATTAAATATGGAATTTTTAAAACTGTACAAGTTTGTGCTACTGCTGCACTTTCCATATCAACTGCTACTGCATCAAATTCATTTTTTATTCTTATTTTTTCATCATAGTCATTAACAAATACGTCTGCACTTGCTATTCTACCATAATGTATATTAACATTTAATTTAATATCTTTTGTTATTTCCAATAAATCATAACTAGGATCTATATCTCGCTTACTTGTTCCAGCAATTTGTCCTTTAACATATTTTCCAGATAATGTTACGTCAAACATATATTCAACAAAAGAGTTTCCAATTACTATATCTAATGCTTTAATATCTTTAACAGTTGAACCTGCTACACCTGAAAATATTATTTTTTCTACCTTAAATCTTTCATATAATAAAGTGGTTGCAATACTCGCATTTACCATACCTATACCTGATTTTACAATTACTATTTCTTTATTATTACAAGTTCCTTTATAGAATGTTAAACTTGCTAGATTCTCCACAGTTACATTTGTCATTTCTGAAACTATTACTGATACTTCAGAATCCATTGCACCTATTATACCTATCACTTTTTATTCTCCTTGTATTTTATGTATACTTCTCTACATTCATTAACTATTTGTTCATATGTTTTATTTGTTGGACTAATTCTATCTAACACAGAAACAGATATTTTTTTAGGTTTAGGCAACTTCATAAATCTTGAATATGCTTCATATGCACCATCTATACCAAGACATTGTATTTCAATATCTAATTCTTTTGCAAGTATTGCAAATATTTTTTTGAATTCTTGTATACTTCCATCTTTTGTTCTTGAACCTTCTGGGAATATAAATACATTTTTACCTTGTTTTAATATTCCTGCTACTTTTTCTACACTTTCTTTAATATTTTTTTCTATATTTATTTTAACTATATTTCCATGAAGTCCAATATGTTTCATAATACCTTTTGAAAAATATTTTTCTAATCCTAAATAATATGTCTTCTTTTGTATAGCAAACGGTAATAATAATGTAAATACTGGTGCATCTATAAAACTTTCATGGTTTGCTATAAATATAGTAGGCTTATCTTCAATCTTATTTTTACCATTTATACTTAATCTAAAGTAAAGTTTTGCTATTACATATGCTATTGGTCTTAATATATATTGTAAATAACCCGTTTTAACATTAGTAACTTTTGCATTTTTTATTATTTCATCTAATTTAATATCAATTTTTGTGTATCCACTAGAATTTTGATGAATATAATCTGATAATAATTCTAAATTATAGCATTTAGTGAAAATTTCTTCATCTAATTTTAAATTATAGCTTTTTTCTAAATATGTTGTAAATTCTACTAAGTCTAATGAGTCTAAACCTAATTCTAATTCAAAATTCTCTACTGGACTTACTTCATCTAAACCTTTTAGATTTTTAATATATTCTTTTAATGTAATATATTCTTCTGTATTTGGTTCTTTTTCTACTTTTTTCTTTTCTACTTTACCACCAAATATTTCAGGTAGCATAAATCTTTTAACTTTTCCAACCCTAGTTTTAGGTAATTCATTTTCTATTATCTTATAATCTAAAATCTTTTCATAATTATGTACATCTGTATTATACACTTGCACTACGTCTCTTATGTAAGTTGTAATATTTCCTATTTTTTGTTGTCTAATATATTCAAAATTAGGCACTATTAATGCAGATAATTTATCATTTTTACCAAATATCCCAACTTCAGATATTAAATTATCAGATTTTTCAATTAATTTATCTTCTAATTTTAATGGGTCAATATTTTTACCGTTTGATAAAACTATCATCGCATTAGCACGACCTATAAGAGTTAAATAACCATCTTCATCAAATTCACCTAAATCACCTGTTTTAAACCAACCATCTTCTGTTAAAACTTCCTTTGTTTTTTCAGGCTTATTATAGTAACCTAACATTACCATAGGTCCTTTAACCCATATTTCCTTATCTACTAATTTAATTTGTGCATTTGAAGCTGGTAATCCTACTGTACCCGCTTTGTAGTGTCTTGGTACTGAACCTGCAAATACAGGTGATGTTTCTGATAAACCATACCCTTCACAATAATCAAAACCTAATGTGTTATAAAAATTTATCATTTCTACATCTGATTTTGCTCCACCAGCGACTATAGTTCTTAAATGTCCACCAAAAGTTTCATGCACCTTTTTAAATAATATTTTTGAAAATTTCTTATTATTAATTTTTTTAGCTAATGCAAATAATGCTCTTGTTATGAACTTTGCATTTATCTTATCATTTATGCCTTTATAAAATAATTTATATAATCTTGGTACACTTGATAATATTGTAACTCTATTTTCTTTTAAGCATCTTAATATTTCTTGACTAGTTAACTTAGGTACTAAAACTACTGAATATGATTGCTCATAGTAGAAAAAGTATATACAAGTTGACATTAATGGTAATATATGATGGAAAGGTAATATTGCTAATATTTGTTCTGTTTCTTCTAATGTTACCAAACTATTTATTGCTTTCATTTCATGATATAAATTATTAAAACTAAGCATTACACCCTTAGGACTACCAGTAGTCCCAGAAGTGTAAACCATAACTGCTAACTCATCATTTACTGGGTGAATTAGTTCTTTATCATCTTCTAATTTTTCAATTTTGATTTCATCTAAATTATATACTTCAATTTCTAAATTGGCATTTTTTATTGCTTCTTTTACCGCTTCTACTGTTTGACTACTAACTACTACGTATTTAGCAGAAGAATCTTTAAAAAAATACTCTAATTCTTCTGAAGTACATAATGCATCTACTGGTATTGCCACAGAATTTCTATCCCATATTGCAAAAAAAGAATATATCCATCCTATTCTATTTTCTGATACTATAAGTACTTTTTCTTTTTCATTAATATTTTTAAATATTTTTCTTGATAAGTATTTTATACTATCTACCATTTCATTATAATTTATATTTCTTCCATCGAAATCAACAATGGCTAATTTATCTGATTTTTTTAAAAACATATTATCTCCTATTTTATTATCTCTTATTTAAAATTAGTATATCATTTTTACATTTAATATGCAAAACAAAAATTTATTTTAATAATATACAATAATATACTAATTTTTAGGTAAAGAAAAATTATTTTTAGCAATGCATTTAACCATGTCAATAAATGAGTTGGCTTTTTCCATACCTATAACCTTAATAATCTGATTAACTATATTTAAAGAAGTATTGTGTACTTCAAGAAATATCTTTAAATTTTCCTCAACACATTTTACATAAACCATTCTTTTATCTTTACCTACTTCACATTTAGTTAAAAGTGATTTCTTTTCTAATGAATTGACTGTTCTATTTACTAGAGACTTCAACATTTTAGTTTCTGCGATTATTTCTTTAATTGATACAACTGAATTTTTGTCTTCTCTATACTTATTATAGACAATTAACATTATTATTGCTTCATTGTACATAAGTCCTTTTGTTATTCTGTTATTCTTTATTATTGTCGAAAGTTTTACCCATGCATATAGCAATTCTTCACTTTTATTAATTTTTTCCATAAAACACCTCACCTTTAATGTTCACAATGTGAACAAAGATATAATATCATTATTGTATAAAAAAAGCAACTAATAATTGAATAATTTGCCCATAATTGATATAATATTATAGAAAAGAGGAATAATAATGAGAATATTAGGTATAGACCCTGGTACTGCAATAGTTGGATACTCTATAATAGATATTGAAAAAGGGCAATATAATCTTATTGATTATGGCTGTATATATACTGACAAAGATACTCCTATGCCAAGAAGATTAGAAGAAATTTATGATGGTTTAGATACTATTATTAAACTATATAAACCCATGGAAATGGCAATAGAAGACTTATATTTTTTCAAAAATCAAAAAACTGTTATAAAAGTTAGCCAAGCAAGGGGAGTAATAAATTTAGTCGCAAGAAAAAATGGTTTAGACATTTTTGATTATACACCTTTACAAGTTAAAATGGGGGTATGTTCTTATGGACGTGCAACAAAAAAACAAATACAAGAAATGATTAAAATAATTTTAAAATTAGATGAAATACCTACACCAGATGATGCAGCTGATGCTATTGCAATAGCAATAACACATATAAATTCAAAAAATATACCTAAATTAGATAAAATTCATATAAAAAAATCTAATATTAAAACTGGTAATAAAATGAGTGCATCTGAATTTAGAAAATTATTTAAGAAATGAGGAATGACAATATGAAAATAGTTCTATACGAACCAGAAATACCATATAACACAGGAAATATAGGAAGAAGTTGTGTTTTAACTAATACTGAATTACATTTAATTAAGCCTTTAGGATTTGACATAGATGAAAAAGCAGTTAAAAGAGCAGGACTTGACTACTGGGAAAATGTAAAATTATTTATATGGGAAAACTACGATGAATTTATAAAAGAAAATAAAAATGCTACAATATATTATGCTACAACTAAAACAAAACAAAAATATAGTGATATAAAATTTAATGAAAATGATTTTATTATGTTTGGACCAGAATCTAGAGGTATACCCGAAAATATATTATTTAATAATAAAGATAAATGTATAACTATACCTATGTTAGAGTTAGGGAGATCCCTTAATTTATCAAATTCAGCAGCAATAGTACTATATGAAGCATTAAGACAAAATAATTTTAATTTTTAGGAGGAATGATGAAAAAAACAAAATATATAACAACACCCATATATTACCCAAATGCTAAACCGCATATTGGTACTGCATACACAACAATAATATGTGATACACTTGCAAGATATGAAAGACTATACGGTAATAATGTTATATTTACAACTGGTTTAGATGAACATGGACAAAAGATACAAGAAGCAGCAGAAAAAAATAATTTCACACCACAAGAGTGGGTTGATAAAATGAACGAAAACTTTACTTCTTTGTGGAAAGAATTAAAAATATCAAATGATGATTACATAAGAACTACTTCAAATAGACATTTAGATACAGTAAAAGAAATAATAAAAAAAGTATATGATAATGGCGACATATATTTAGGAGAGTATAAAGGTAAATACTGTGTGTCAGAAGAAACATTTGTAACAGATAGCCAATTAGTAGATGGTAAATATTTAGGAAAAGAAGTTATAGAAGTTTCAGAACCTTCATATTTTTTCAGATTATCGAAATATGCTGATAAATTATTAAAATACTATGATGAACATGAAAACTTTATAATCCCTAAACACAGAAAAAATGAATTAGTTTCATTTATAAATCAAGGATTACAAGACTTATCTATATCAAGAACAACCTTTAATTGGGGTATACCATTAGAAATTGATGATAAACATGTCATATATGTTTGGTTTGACGCTCTTAATTCATATTTAACTGGTGCAAATTATTTAGATGAAGAAAAATTTAATAATATATGGAATAATGGAGAAATTTATCATTTTTTAGGAAAAGACATTTTAAGATTTCATGCTATGATATGGCCTGCTATGCTTATGTCAGCAGGTATAAAATTACCTGAACACATTGCAGCACACGGTTGGTGGACAGTAAATGGAGAAAAAATGAGTAAGTCATTAGGTAATGTAGTTGACCCTATTACAGAAATTCAAAAGTATGGACTAGACCCATTTAGATACTTCCTATTAAGAGAATCTACTTTTGGCTCAGATGCTGATTATTCTACTGATTCTATGATACAAAGAATAAATTCAGATTTAGCTAACGATTTAGGGAATTTACTTAATAGAACTATTGGTATGCAAAGAAAATATTTTGGTGATATAATTATAGAAGAAAATAATCTTACTGATATTGAAAAAGAAGTTTATGAACTATATGACAATACTGTTAAAAATGTATATTCTAAATTACAAGAATGTAATTTTTCAGATAGTTTAAAAGAAATATGGATATTAATATCTAGAATGAATAAATATATCGATGAAACTATGCCTTGGATACTACATAAAGAAAATAAGCTAGATAGATTAAGAGTGGTTATGTATACACTATTTGATATGTTAAGAAATATTGCTTATTTAGTATCACCAGTATTAGTTGAAAGCAGTCAAAAGATATTAGACCAAATGGGATTAGATGAAAATGTAACTAATGCAAATATATATAATATAGGTAAATTTAAAAATAATACTAAACTAAATGTTTCATACCCTATATTTCCTAGAATAGAAAAACTAGAAACAGAATTCAAAGAAGATTTAGTAATAACAAATCCAGCAAGTATAGAAGATTTTTCAAAATTAAATATAGAAGTTGTAGAAATATTAAAAGCAGAAAAAATTAAAGATTCAAAAAATTTGCTTAGAATTATAATTTCTACTTCAAAAGAAAAAAGACAGGTTATATCAGGAATAGCAAAATATTACGATAATTTAGATGAATTAGTTGCTAAAAAAGTTCTAGCTATTGTTAATTTAAATCCAGTTGAAATATCTAATTATATTTCACAAGCAATGCTACTTACAACTACTGAAAAGAAGAAAATAAAATTAATAGAAGTTGATAATAGTATAAAAATAGGTACCAAAATAAAATAATAATAAAATAAAGGAGAAAAATATGAAAAAAATAATTTTAACATTAATTATGTCAATTTTACCGTTTATGTCTTTAGCTAAGACTAATAATAACGCTAGCTATAAATTTAATACTATCTCTAAAAAGGCTTTTAGTGATAATAAATATATTGCATATACTGCATTATGGTGTGGACACTGTAAAGCTGAGTATAAACATTTCCAAGAAATATATGAAAAGTACCCAAATAACTTTAATATAATTGTATTTATAAGTAATGATAATTCAAAAGAAGAAATTTTAGACTATTTCAAGAAAAATAAATATACTTTCCCTATTTATTATGATGAAGGAAAAATATATATGAATGCCTTAAATATACAATATTACCCTACTATATTTGAAATTAAGGATACTAAAAATGGAATTAACCTTACTCAAATAGATGAATTATTTAATGTAAATAATTTTTATGAAAAAAATAAGAAAGAAATAGATAGAAATTTAAAAAAATAAATAAATTTTAATGTAGTAATTAATGTAAAGGAGGCCAACTTTGAAAAAGATAATTATAACAATTCTTGTTGGATTTTTCCCTTTAATAAATTTAGCAAATGACAAAAATTGTGAAAATAAATGTAAATTAGATACTAATAAAAGTTCTTCTAAATATAATTTTAATGAAAATATAATTAAAGATAAATTTGAAAT
>NZ_LOQI01000030.1 GCF_001517915.1 Oceanivirga salmonicida
TTTAAAATGAAAGATTCTATTGGTAGAATATGGCAAACAGGTACTATACAATTAGACTTTAATTTACCTAATAGAATCTTTCATTTTAAAGTCTATCTTAGGTCCATAGAATGCACCATCACCGTTATGATACATAGAGCTTTATATGGAAGTTTAGAAAGATTTATGGGTATATTAATAGAACATTATGCAGGAGCATTTCCAGTTTGGTTAGCACCAGTACAGGCAAGAATAATTACTATTATTGAAGATATTATACTAGATTTTATACTAACATTAGTACTTGGTATTCTTTGATACATTATTGCAAAGAATAAAATTAAAACTATTAATTTTATTATCTTAACTATTTTTACTGTTGCAAAACTTAAATAGTATAAGTTAAATGTTAATTGTGTTATTTTATCATTAGTTGCTAACAATAATACTAAAATTATTGGAATAAGTATTACTATTGCTATATAGTTCATAGCACTTCTACCAAAATTTTCTTTTTTCTTAGCATGCCATATTATATTAAAAGATACTTCAATTTTAGATAATAAACTTATTACTGTCCAAAATATTATAATTATACCTAAACCAGATAATAAACTAGAATTCATTGAATTAACTAATTTTCTAGTTGTATCAAGTATAAACCCTAATTGTGTTTCAGATGCAGGTATATAAGTTGTAAGTTTATTTAATAAATATACGTCTAAACCAAATCCTTTAGTAAAACCTAATACAATGGCAATAAGTGGGAAAATTGATAATAATGATACATATGTTAAATCATTTGCAAGCATGACTATATCAGTTTTCATAAAATTATTAAATATTATTTTTAAAATATTTTTTATATTTTTTTCATTTAATCTATTCATAATTTACCACCGTATATTCCATATTATCATATATTTCATTCATTATTTCATCATATTCATCTATTTTTGCTTCTTCTAATAATATATTTTCTAATAAAGGATTAGTTATAGGGTGCTTAGGTGCAAATAAACTACATGAATCCTCATGTGGTTCTATTGATTTATTGTATGTTCCTATTTCATTGGCTTTTTCTATAATTTCTATTTTATCTAGCCCTATTAAGGGTCTAAATACTGGTATATCTACCGAAGCATTTGTACAAGTTAATCCACCTAATGTTTGTGATGCAACTTGACCTAAACTCTCACCTGTAATTAATGCTTTTAACCCTCTATCATTTGCTAATCTATTTGCTAACTTCATCATGCATCTTCTATTTAATATAGTTGCATAGTCATTATTAGTATATTTTTTTATTGCCTGTTGCATTTTTAATATATTAAATTTATAAAATACTGATTTAGCATTATAAGCCGTTAGTATTTTTACTAGTTCTTCTATTTTTTCTAACGATTTTTTTGATGTAAATGGAAAACTATGGAAAGTTACATAAGATAACTTCATACCCCTTTTAGCTATTAAAAATGAAGCAACTGGACTATCAATACCACCTGATAATAATGATAGTCCTTTTCCTGCTGTTCCTAATGGTAATCCACCATATGCTTTTATTTTTTTTGTGTATATATATGTATTTTTTCTAATATCTACATTAAATAAAACATCAGGTTTTTTCATTTGTACCTTAGTAAATTCAGTATTTATTAAAATATGGGCTCCTAAATTTTTAGAAATTTCCATAGAATTTTCTAAAAAAGTTTTATTGGCTCTATTAGTTGTAACCTTAAATGTTCTTGCTCCATTTTCATAAATTTTACTCGCTATAATTTCTATATTTTGTTTTATAATTTCAATATCTGTATCTATTTTTATACAAAATGTTATATTATTTATTCCAAAAACATTTTTTATAGCATTTAAAACTTCTTCTGCTCTACCTTTTTCAAAAACTAAAAATAATTTAGACATGTCATTTATTAATTCACATTTAAAATCTAACATTTTAATTTTATTATTTATGGCTAGCTTAATTGTATTTTCAAATACACCCCTATTATTTCCTTTTAATGCTAATTCTCCGTAACCTAAGCCCAAAGAATTTATATCATCAATATTTATATTCATTTTATTCTCTATCATTCTTTATTTCTTTTTTCCAAATAATCTTAATAAGTATATAAAAAGATTTATAAAATCAAGATACAATGAAAATGCTCCTATTATCGCTATTCTATCTATTATTTCTGTTTCACCATTGTGTGCTAATACCATTATATTATTTTTTATAACATTAGTATCATAAACTGTATAAATTATAAATATTGCTACTCCTGCAAATGATATTAATGTATCTAGTACACTACTTCTTAAAAATATGTTTATAATTGTAACTATTATAAGTGTAATTAATCCTACAAAAAGTAGAGTTCTATAATTACTCATATCTATTTTAGAAACATAACCATAAACTGTTAAAACAGTAAATAATGCTACTGTACCACTTAAAACACCTATAACACTAGCTGGTGTAAATATAAGGGTAAAAACTGATAATGTTGCACCTGTTAAAATTGCATATATATACAGAAATACTAACAATAATACTTTATTAGCTCTGTATGCCATAAATGATAATGCGAAAGCTATTCCTAATTCTAAAAAAATTAATGCTTGAAACGATTCTGCTGCTAATATAATAAAATCATCATTTTGTGTTATCATTATAACTATTCCTAATGTAACTAATAATGCTGTTGTTAAAATTAAAAACATTACTTTCATTTTTTCGCTAACTATTTCTGAAACACTTGTGTTTCCATATTCTATATCATAGTACATATTAACCTCCTATATTTCTATATTTACTTCTTTTGTAAGCATAGTTATAAATTCTTCTACACCCATGCTATTAGACTTCATGCTACCAAATCTTCTTACATTGACTTCATTATTATCTACTTCTTTTTGACCTATTACTAATTGTATAGGTATTTTTTGATCTGCATTTGCTTCTCTTATCTTATAACCTATTTTTTCATCTCTAATATCTAATTCAACTTTAAATCCTTCACCTTTTAGCCTATTATACAAGTCTTGTGCATACTTAGTTTGATCTTTTGATATAGTAAGTATTCTTGCCTGTACTGGTGCTAACCAAACTGGAAATGCTCCTGCATAATGTTCTATTAATATACCCATAAATCTTTCTAAACTTCCATATAAAGCTCTATGTATCATAACGGGTGTATGTTTTTCTCCATCTGAACCTATATATTTTGCCTCAAATCTATTAGGTAAATTAAAGTCTAATTGTATAGTACCTGTTTGCCATATTCTACCAATAGAATCTTTCATTTTAAAGTCTATCTTAGGTCCATAGAATGCACCATCACCTGGATTTAACTTATATTCTTTACCAGCAACATTTAATGCACTAATTAATGAATTTTCTGCTAATTCCCATAAACTATCTTCACCTATTGCTTTTTCAGGTTTAGTTGATAATTCTATATTATACTCAAATCCAAATAAAGTATAATATCTATCATATAAATTAATTATTTCTATAATTTGTTCTTCTATTTGTTCTTTTGTACAAAATATATGAGTATCATCTTGTGTAAATGCTCTAACTCTCATAAGTCCATGTAATGCACCTGAAAATTCATGTCTATGAACATAACCCATTTCTGCTAATTTTAAAGGCAAATCTTTATATGATCTTAAACTACTCTTAAATGCTAATACAGTTCCTGGACAATTCATTGGCTTTATAGCATATGCTTTTTCATCAATTTCAGATGTATACATATTTTCTTTATAGTTTTTCCAATGTCCAGAGATTTCCCACAATTCTTTATCTAACATCATAGGTGTTCTAATTTCTTTATACTCTGCTTTTATATGCTCTTTTCTCCACAATTCTTGCAGTCTTAAAAATAAGTCCATACCCTTTGGCATAAAAAATGGTGATCCAGGAGCATGTTCATCTAACATAAATAAATCTAATTGTTTACCTAATTTTCTATGATCTCTTTTTTCTGCTTCTTCTAACATATGCAAATAATCTTCTAATTCTTTTTTAGTAGTAAATGCTACACCATAAATTCTTTGTAACATTTTATTATCAGATTTACCTCTCCAATATGCACCAGCATGACTCATAAGTTTAAATGCTTTTACATAACCTGTTGATGGTAAATGAGTTCCACGACATAAATCAAAAAATTCACCCTGTGTATATGCACTAGAAGTATTACCTTCTAAACCATTTATTATTTCTACCTTATATATTTCATTTTCTTTGGTATATTTATCAATAAGTTCTTTATTAGAAAATTCATGTCTTTCAAACTTATAATTTTCTTTTATTATCTTATTCATTTCTTTTTCTATTTTTACTAAATCTTCATCTGTAAAAGGACTTTCAGGATCAAAATCGTAATAAAATCCATTTTCTATAACTGGTCCTATTCCTAATTTTACATTAGGAAATAATCTTTTTACAGCTTGTGCCATTATATGAGTTGTACTATGTCTTAATATATGTAACCCTAATTCATCATCTAATGTTATCAATTTGATTTGTCCATTCTCATTTAAAATATATGATACATCAACTTGTACTTCATTGAATATTGCACCAACTGTTTTTTTAGCCAAACTTGTTGAAATTGTTTTTGCAAATTCTATTACACTAATCCCTTTTTGTATTTGTTTCATATTTCCATCAGGTAATTTAATCTCAATCATAATATACTCCATTCTATTATTATTTACTACTTTTTTTATTTATAATTCTTATTCCTAATATACCCGTTACTATCATTACAATACTTATTATATACGGTGCTTTTATTCCTAAAAAATATAAATCTTCTGCTCTAAACATACTTACAGCATATCTTATAATACCATAACTTATTAAATAAATCATGGTTAATATACCCATTTTATATTCTTTCTTTCTAAATACGAACCATATCAAATAAAATGTAATAAAATTAAGTATCATTTCATATATCATTGCTGGGTGCAATGCATAATTAGGAAATTCTATACCTGCTTGGGTATTTTCAGGGAAAACTATTCCCCAAGGAACTAAATCATTAAATTTTGACCTCGCTTCTATACTAAGTGAATTATAGTAAACCCACCATTCATTAAATTTCCCACTTAATATTACATTAAGAGGAGTAAAGGTTGGAAAACCATGTATTTCACCATTTGCAAAATTCCCTATTCTCCCTAAACCTTGACCTAGTATTAATGGTCCTACTGCCATATCTGTTAATACCCAAAATTTATATTTTTTTATTTTCGCAAATATGAAAGCACCTATAATTCCACCTATAATTCCACCATGTATTGCAAGTCCGCCTTCCCATATTTTAAATGCACTAATAGGATTACTAGCATATACTTCCCATCTTAAAAGTACATAATATATTCTTGCTCCTATAAGACCTGAAAAAATTTCAAGAAAAGCAAAATCTTCTATATTTTTTAAATTATCTATTCCTCTTTTTTTAGCTATATCATCTCGTTTAGCAATATATATTGCTAAAAATAATGCTATTATATACATTAAACTATATATTCTTAGTTCAAAAAAACCTATTTTAAATAAATACGGTATCATTCATTACCTCCAAACTTACTTAATACGGTAGTCGATATTAAACTTCTATATTCAGAACTATCACTACCTAATATTACTTCATATAATTTTTTATCATTATTTTCATATAATATACTTATATTATAACCTGCCAAATTATGAAAACCTGTCTTTATACCAACAATACCAGGATAATCTCCTAATAAATCATTAGTATTTTCCAAGTTTTTATTTGCTATATTTTTATGTTTCGTTGACGTTATTTCTGCTATTAAAGGATAATTTTCAATAGCATACTTTGAAATTAAATAAATATCACTAGCACTTGCCTCATCTACACAAGTATTCGTATATTTAGGTGGTAAACCATGTGGTGTACAAAAGTGGGCACTTGTTGCTCCAATTTCTTGTGCTTTTTTATTCATTAATTCTGGAAAATCGTTTGATACACCATCTGCTAATACTTGTGCTGATGAATTACTTGATTTTATTAACATAAAATTTAATAATTCATATATAGTATATTTACTATTTTCTTTAAGTCGTACTCCATATGGTATTTTACTCTCATATTTATCAACTTTAACTTTTTCATTTAAATTTTCAATATTATCTAGTACTACCATTGCTGTCATTATTTTTGTAAGTGATGCTATAGGTAGTACATCATAAATATTATCTTGTATTAAAATTTCTCCTTTATCATCTGCTAATAAGTATGATTTATATATTTTTTCATCTTTTATTTTTAAATAAGATAATTCTTCTGTATAATTTTCATTATTTATTTCATCTACTTTACATTCTAAACTTGAAAATGAAATAAAAGAAAACAATAAAGATATAATTATATATTTTTTCATTGTTTTTCCTTTTTTTAATTAAACTTAATAAACTTTTTTATTAATTCATTTACTATAACTGGTATTATAGCAAATATTAATACTATATCTAAGTCTATAAATGATAACATAGTTACACCAAATGCTTTTGATAATAATGGTATAGCTAGTAATCCAAATTGTAATATAAGTCCTATAATTAATGAATAATTTAAAAACTTATTTTTAAATATTCCAATTTTTAATAGACTTTCTTCACTACTTCTCATAGTATATGCATAGAATAATTGTGATACTGTTAAGACAATAAATGCCATTGTTCTAGCATATGCTAAATTTTCATTACTAATATCTACAGTAGAAATTTGGCCTAATGTATAGCCTTTTTCTAAAAGACCTATTACAAATGCTGATAAAGTTAAAAATCCTATTAAAACTCCTCCAACTAAAGCTCTAAACCAAGCACCTCCTGAGAAGAAATTTTCATTACTTGCTCTTGGTGGTCTATTCATTTGGTTAGTAGATATAGGATCTACACCTAATGCTAATGCTGGTAAAGAATCCGTTACTAAATTAATCCATAGTATTTGTGTTGCTATTAAAGGTATAGGCCAACCCATAAGCGTTGCTATTAATATAGAAATTACTTCTCCTAAGTTACAAGAAAGTAAAAATATTATTGATTTTTTAATATTATCATATATGTTTCTACCTTCTTCAACTGATGCAACAATAGTTGCAAAGTTATCATCAGTTAATATCATATCACTAGCACCTTTGGCAACGTCTGTACCAGTTATTCCCATTGCAACACCAATATCTGCAACTTTTAAACTAGGTGCATCATTTACACCGTCTCCTGTCATAGATACTATATTATCGTTGGCTTTTAATGCCTTAACTATTCTAACTTTATGTTCAGGTGATACCCTTGAAAATACCCTATAATTTTGAACTGTTTTTGTAAGTTCATCATCACTTAAATTTTCAAGTTCCATACCCGTTATACATTGACTCTCATTTTGTGCAATATTTAAATCTTTTGCTATTGCAAAAGCAGTATTTTTATGATCCCCTGTTATCATCATTACAGTTATACCTGCATCATGTGCTTCCTTTATAGATAATTTTACTTCTTCTCTTGGAGGATCAATCATTCCCACTATTCCTATAAATACTAAATCTTTTTCAAATTCACTATTTTCTATTTTAGTCTCAGTATCTTTATATGATACTGCTAATACTCTAAGTGCTTTATTATACATTTCATCAGCTTTATTTTGAATTTCTGCTTTTAACTCAGGTGTAAATTCTTTTATTTCACCATTAATTAATATTTTAGTTGCTAAATCAATTAAATTATCTAATGCACCCTTAGTATAAACTCTATATATATTATTATGTTCTACATAAGTTGACATTAATTTTCTATCTGAATCAAATGCAAACTCATCTATTCTTTTATATTTATTTTCTAATTCTTCTCTTAATATGTTATTTTTTATACCATAAGATATAAGGGCAATTTCAGTAGGGTCTCCTATTTCATTACCATTTTCTATTTTAGCATCAGATGATAATATAAATGCTTTTATTAATAATTCATTATTATTATCTTTTGTATACTCTTCTATTACTGTCATCTTATTTTGTGTTAAAGTTCCAGTTTTATCTGAACATATATAGTTTACTGAACCTAATGTTTCAACTGCTGGTAATTTCTTTATAATTGCATGTTTTTTAGACATTCTTGTAACGCCTAATGATAATACTATTGCCACTATTGCAACTAATCCTTCCGGTATAGCTGCTACAGCTAAACTAATAGAAGTAATTAACATATCAACTACGCCTCTTGATTGTAATATTCCTATCACAAAAATCAATACACATACAAATATTGCTAAATAACCCAAACTCTTCCCTAATTTATTCATTTTAACTTGTAGGGGTGTTTGTTCTTCATCTATATCTAGCATTTTAGCAATTTCACCAATTTTAGTATCATTAGATGTTGCTATTACAACTCCTTTACCACGGCCATAAGTTACTAAGGTTGACATAAAGGCAGTATTTATCATATCAGAAATCCCTATTTCTTCATCAAAAGTTACATTAGCATCTTTTGAACTAGGAACTGATTCTCCTGTAAAACTACTCTCTTCTATTTGTAAATTATTACTTTCTAATAATCTTAAATCTGCTGGAACATATCTCCCAGCATCTAAACAAACTATATCTCCCGTAACTAAGTATTTCGATTCTATTTCTTTACTTATTCCATTTCTTATTACAATAGCTTTGGGATTAGTCATTTCTTTTAAAGCTTCTAATGCTTTACCTGCTTTTAATTCTTGTGTTATACCTACAACTGCATTTACTAATACCACTAGTAGTATTATAATTGCATCTGTAAATTCTTTATTTACTATTACAGTAATGACAGCTGCAACTAATAGTACGTATATCATTACATCATTTATTTGTTCAAGAAAAAGAGAAAAAAGAGTCTTCTTCTTTCCCTCATCTAAAACATTCAAACCATTTTTTTCTAATCTTTGTTTTGCTTCTTCATCAGTTAAGCCTTTATTAATATCTGTATTTAATTGACTAATAACTGATTCAATAGAATGTTTATAAGCTTTCAAATTAATACTCCTTAAAATTCAATATATTTTTTTGCATTATTATGATATTCTACTGCTGATATTACACTTAATATTACTGTCGGCAATAATAATATACTATTAAGTATTGACAGTTGTATAAATAAATTTAATAAACCTATCATAAATAAAGCGGCATACAATGTTACTGTTTTATATTTCCCATAATCAGAAGCTGGTATAATCATACCACCTTTAATAGATACTAAGGCTCTTTCAGCTGTTACTAAAAATTCTCTAAATAGTAGTATTAAAACTAGTAAAAGACTTACTGCTCCTGCTTTTAATAATACTAACAAGAATGTAAAAGTTAATAATTTATCAGCTATAGGATCCATTAATTTACCAAAATCAGTAACTGTATTAGTTTCTCTAGCAATTTTACCATCATAATAATCTGTTGCCACTGCTAATGCAAATATAGTTAAAGCTATAAGTCTTGCAAATCCCTTTAATATTAATATAGTTGTAGTTTCAACAAAAAATGTATTGTAATAAGATAAACTTAAAAATATCAAAAATGGTATTATTAATATTAATCTTAAAATAGTCAATTTATTCGCTTTATTTAAGTCCATATTTATCATCCTCTCATATATTCTATTTTACTAATATATATTTTGTTTTATTATTCTTGTCCTACTCTTTTCATGCTTAAACCAATTCTATCATTATCTAAACTTATAACTTTTACAGTTATTTCTTCGTTTTCACTTATTTCATCTTCAACACTTTTTATTCTATAATCTCTTATTTCAGATATATGTAACAATCCTTGAACACCTGGTTCTAATTCTACAAATGCTCCAAAGTTAACTATTTTAACTACACGACCTACATACTCTTTGTTTAATTCTAAATTCACTACTTTTCCAACTTTCTTAATTTTATTCTTATTTTTTTGTAATTAATTACTATTCTTGTCCTACTCTTTTCATACTTAGACCAATTCTATCATTGTCTAAATTTATAACTTTTACAGTTATTTTTTCATTTTCACTTATTTCATCTTCAACGCTTTTTATTCTATAATCTCTTATTTCAGATATATGTAATAATCCTTGAACACCTGGTTCTAACTCTACAAATGCTCCAAAGTTAACTATTTTAACTACATTACCTACATACTCTTTGTTTAATTCTAAATTCACTACTTTTCCAACTTTCTTAATCTTATTTTTATTTTTTTTTGTAATTAATTACTATTCTTGTCCTACTCTTTTCATACTTAGACCAATTCTATCATTGTCTAAACTTATAACTTTTACAGTTATTTCTTCGTTTTCACTTATTTCATCTTCAACACTTTTTATTCTTCTGTCTCTAATTTCTGATATGTGTAACAATCCTTGAACCCCTGGTTCTAACTCTACAAATGCTCCAAAGTTAACTATTTTAACTACACGACCTACATACTCTTTGTTTAATTCTAAATTCACTACTTTTCCAACTTTCTTAATTTTATTTTTTGTAATTTATTACTATTCTTGCCCTACTCTTTTCATGCTTAAACCAATTCTATCATTGTCCAAACTTATAACTTTTACAGTTACTTCTTCATTCTCACTTATTTCATCTTCAACACTTTTTATTCTTCTGTCTCTGATTTCTGATATGTGCAACAATCCTTGAACACCTGGTTCTAACTCTACAAATGCTCCAAAGTTAACTATCTTAACTACACGACCTACATACTCTTTGTTTAATTCTAAACTCACAACTTTTCCAACTTTCCTTTTATTTACTGTAATTTTTATTACCTTTATTTTTATTCGCTTTTTTCAGCAACTTCTGACTCTTTCGAATCTTCTTTTCCAACTTTTTTTATACTCAAACTAAATTTATCTTGATCCATACCTATAACTTTAACTGTAATCTCTTGATTTTCTTTTAAAATGTCTTCAACATTTTTTACTCTCTTATCACTAAGTTCAGATATATGAAGTAAGCCTTCTTTTCCTGGAACTATTTCTACAAAAGCTCCAAATTTAGCTATTTTTACTACACGACCTTTATATTCTTTATTAAGCTCTATCATTAAAGTATGTCTTTTAACCAATTCTAATGCCTTATCCATCATTTGTTGATCTTTTCCAAATATACTTACTCTACCATCATCTTCTATATCAATTTGTACATTTGTTTCTTCTATTATAGCTTTAATATTTTTACCAGCTGGTCCTATAAGTCCTGCTATAGTACTTGGGTCTATCATTATATTAATAATTTTAGGTGCAGTTTCAGATAATTCTTTTCTTGCCTCAGGTATAGTATTTTCCATTACTTCTATAATTCTAAATCTTGCATCTTTTGCTTGATTTAAAGCTGTTTTCATAATTTCATTATTAATTCCTTCAATTTTTATGTCCATTTGTATAGCAGTTATACCTTCTTTAGTTCCCGCTACCTTAAAGTCCATATCTCCTAAATGGTCTTCTAAACCTTGTATATCAGTTAATACAGTATATTCTTCACCATCTTTTATTAATCCCATTGCAATACCCGCAACTGTTGACTTAATAGGTACACCTGCTGCCATTAGTGCTAATGAACCACTACATATTGATGCTTGTGATGATGAACCATTAGATTCCGTAATTTCAGAAACTATTCTTACGGTATAAGGAAATTCATCTTGACTTGGCATTACAGCTTTTAATGCTCTTTCTGCCAAATTACCATGTCCTAATTCTCTTCTACCTGGTGCTCTTAAAAAACCTGCTTCTCCAACTGAAAATGGTGGGAAGTTATAATGTAAGAAAAATTTCTTTCTTAATTCAGATTCTTCTAAACCATCTACTATTTGTTCATCATCTTTTGTTCCAAGAGTAACTGTTGCTAATGCTTGTGTTTCACCTCTTGTAAATAATGCTGAACCATGTGGCATTGCTAAAATATCTATTTTAGCATCTAAAGGTCTTATTTCATCTATTTTTCTTCCATCTGGTCTATATTTTTCAAAAATTATTAAATCTCTTACTATTGCTTTTTCTAAATCATGATAGTATGTCTTAAATTGTGATGTGTAATAAGGTATATCTTTTTTTGTAACTCTTCCCAATAAAATATCTATTTTTTCAGAAACTTCTTTTTCAGTATTATCTAAAGCCATTTCTCTAGCTTTTTTTTCTAAGAAAATTTCTAATAATTTTTCTTCTAATTCATTAACTGCATCTTGCTTTTCTAATTTTCCAGGAACAAGTATTGCTTTTTTTAGTTCTTCTTTATATGAATCTAAAAATTCTATAACTTCTTCATCTTTTTGAACTGTTTCAAATTCATATTTTGTAACTCCAAATTCAGAAATTATTTCTTTTTCTCTATTACATATTTCTTTAATTTTATCATGACCGAATAATATTGCTCCTAACATTAACTCTTCACTAACTTCATCTGATGATGCTTCAACCATAGTTATCGCTTCACTAGTTCCTGCTACTGATAAGTATATATTAGATTTTTCTTGTTCTTCATAGTTAGGGTTTAAAATATATTCCCCGTCTATATGTCCTACTGTAACTCCTGCAACTGGACCACTAAAAGGTATATCTGATATACCAAGAGCAAGTGATGCTCCTATTGTAGCCATATTTTCAGGCATGTTAATACCATCAAATGACAATACATTTATTACTATATGTACAGCATTTAAAAATCCATCTGGGAACAAAGGTCTTATTGGTCTATCAACCAACCTTGCTATTAAAATTTCTTCCGTTGACGGTCTAGACTCTCTTTTAATAAATCCACCTGGGAATTTCCCAGAAGCATAAAATTTTTCAATATAGTCTACTGTTAAGGGAAAGAAATCTTGACCATCTCTTACTGATTTAGAACGGGTTGCCGTTACTAATACAGTTGTTTTTCCCATTGTTAAATAAACAGAACCAGATGCTTGTCTAGCAACTTTTCCTGTGTTTACATTTAAAATTTTGTTTCCAACTTTTATATCAAAGTTTTTCTCATTTTCAAACATATTTACCTCCATTATTTCTATGGTTCATGTAAATAATATTGCAAGCCTCTTAAAAGGATTTCAACATTACTTACATTAAATAAACCACTTACTATTATTTTAGCACATTTGCACTAGTAAATTCAATCTTAAAGTTTGTTAAAATATATTATTGCCTATAATTATGAATTTTATTTTTAAAATTTAAAAACAAAAAATATGCCCCGAAAGACATATTTTATTACATTTATTCCAAAATTAAATCCTTATTTTTATACAATTATTTAATATTTTCTTTTTCTATATCTTTAAAATATTTATATGTTTTTAACATTAAATTACTTGCAGCCTCTTCATCTATAACTATAACTGCATTTCTATGCATTTGTAACATAGATATAGTCCACATGTGATTAACACCTTCTTCAATTCCTCTTCTTATTGCTTCAGCTTTTTTTAAACCATTAGCCATTATAAGAACTTCGGCACTATCCATTATAGTTCCAACGCCTACTGTTAATGCTAATCTTGGAACTTTGCTTTCATCATTATCAAAAAATCTTGAATTTACTTTTATAGTATCTTCTGTTAACTCTTTATCTCTTGTTCTTGATGATAATGAAGACCCTGGCTCATTAAATGCTATATGTCCATCTTCTCCTATACCACCTAAAAATAAATGTATTCCACCATAACTTTTTATCTTATCTTCATATCTTTGACATTCAGCTTTTAAATCTTTGGCTAAACCATTTAATATATTTATGTTTTCTTTTTTTATATCAATATGATTAAAAAATTTATCATACATAAAATAATGATAACTTTGCTCATGTTCTGGTGCAAGTCCCACATATTCATCCATATTAAATGTAACTACGTTTTGAAAAGAGACTACTTTATTTTTATACATTTCTATTAATTTCTCATAAACTAATATAGGTGTTGACCCTGTTGGAAGCCCTAATATAAATGGTTTTTCGCTTGTTGGATTGAACTCGTTTATCTTTTTAACTACATATTCTGCAACTAATTTACTTAACTTTTCTTGATTTTCTAAAATTAAAACTCTCATTATTATACAAACCTCTTTTCATTTAATTATACTTAGATTTTATATAATTATTGAAAAAATTGCAATAAGAAAATTAAAATATTTAATTATTTTTCACATAGATCTAGTCCCCTCCTTGTCATATTATTTATTAAATGTTATAATATTAGCGTATTAATGACATAACATTAATATATTTATAGGAAAAGAGGGAGAAATATGTTTAAAGAATTTAAAGCTTTTATTGCTAAAGGAAGTGTAGTTGAATTAGCTGTCGGTGTAATTATTGGGGGTGCATTTGGTAAAATTGTAGCTTCGTTAGTTAATGATATTTTAAATCCTGTAATAGGAATTGTACTAGGTGGTACTGATTTAACAAACTTAAAAATAGTTCTAAAAGCTGCTGAAGGAGAAATACCTGAATCTGCAATAATGTACGGTTCATTTATACAAGCAATAATCAATTTTATAATAATTGCATTTGTAATATTTATATTTGTAAAATCATATAATAAAATGAAAGAAAAAGACGAAAAGAAAGAAGAAGCTCCAAAAGCTCCAGTTCTTACAATGGATCAAGAATTACTAAAAGAAATTAGAGATTTAATGAAAAAATAGTTTAAATAATAAAGCATGTTTGTAAAAATGTGCTTTTTTATTTGGAATTATTCAATTTATGGCGTATAATATTATAAGAGAATTAAAAATAATAAAGGGGTATTTATGAAAGAAATATTATTAGGTAAAGGTCAAGATGAAAAAGTATACCTAAATTTAAAAACTTTAAATAGACATGGTATTATTGCAGGAGCAACTGGAACAGGTAAAACTATTACTCTAAAAGTAATAGCAGAACAATTATCAGAAAATGGTGTTCCCGTATTTTTATCTGATATTAAAGGAGATTTAGGGAGTGTATTAAAAGCTGGAAGTATGAACGATATTATACAAAATAGAATTGATACAATAGGTATAGATAATTTTGAGTTTAGTAGCTTTCCCACTACATTTTTTGATGTATTTGGTGAAAATGGTATAAATATTAGAACTACTATTTCTGAAATGGGACCAATTATGCTTAGTCGTTTATTAAGTTTAAATGACACACAATCTGGTGTACTAACTATAGCTTTTGAAGTTGCTGATAAAAACGGTTGGGAATTAGATGATTTAAAAGATTTACGGGCATTATTAAATTATGTAAACGAAAATTCATCTACTATTGGAAAAACTTATGGAAATATATCTAGTTCAAGCATAGGTGCAATTTTGCGTAGTCTATTAGTAGTAGAACAACAAGGTGGTAACTATTTCTTTGGAGAACCTGCATTTGATATAAACGATTTATTAGAAGTTGATAAAGATGGTAAGGGTATAATAAATATTTTAAATTCAAATAAATTAATGCTAGTACCAAAACTATATTCAACTTTTTTATTCTGGCTATTATCTGAACTGTTTGAAAATTTACCAGAAGTTGGGGATTTAGACAAACCAAAATTAGTATTTTTCTTTGATGAAGCACATATATTATTTAGTGATGAAAATAAATTATTACTTGAAAAAATAGAACTTTTAGTAAGATTAATTCGTTCAAAAGGAGTTGGTATATTCTTTATAACACAAAACCCTACTGATATTCCTGATAGTATTTCATCACAATTAGGAACAAAAATACAACATGGTTTAAGAGCTTTTTCACCTAAAGAATTAAAAGATATTAAAGCAATTTCTGAAACTTTTAGAATTAAAGATAATGTTGATATCAAAGAAACTATTGTAAACTTAGGAGTTGGAGAAGCTGTTGTATCAACATTAGGACATAAAGGAATCCCAACATTTGCTGATAAAGTATTAATTTGTCCACCTCGTAGTTTAATGTCTGTTGTTGATATAGCAGATGTAATTTATAATGTAAATCATTCACATTTATATTCTAAATATAGTGAATCAACTGAAAGCTTTTCTGCTTATGAAGCATTATTAAAACTTAAACAAGAAAAGGATTTAGAAAATAAGGAAGAAAAAAATAATGACAAAAAAGTAAAAGATAACAAAGAAGAAAAAAGTGGTGGATTCTTTAGTAGTATTTTTGCAGGAAATACTAATAGTAGAACTGACTCAAATATGTCTAGGCTTACAAAAAATCTTATGTCTAGTGTTGGTCGTGAAATCGGAAGACAAATAATTAGAGGAATCTTTGGAACCAGAAAAAGATAAAATTATATAAATATTTCAATAAAAAATGTAGTTAAATTTAGAACATGTTCTTTTATAACTACATTTTTTTATTATTTTCTTTCAACCAATACAGTTGTTCCCATTCCACCACCTATACAAAGTGATGCTAATCCTTTTTTTACATTTCTACGCTTCATTTCATATAATAATGTTACTAATATTCTAGCACCTGATGCTCCAACGGGGTGCCCTAATGCTATTGCTCCACCATTTACATTTGTTATATTTTCATTAATATTTAATTCTTTGATTACAGATAATGATTGGGCTGCAAATGCTTCATTTAATTCTATTAATTCAATATCATTTAATGACCAATTAGAATTTTCTAATGCTTTTTTAATTGAAGGTATAGGCCCTGTTCCCATTATAGATGGATCAACTCCAACAGTTGAAAAACCTTTTATAGTTGCTAAATACTCAATACCTTCTCTTTTGGCTTTTTCTTTACTCATAATTATAAGCATTGCTGCTCCATCATTTATACCAGATGAATTTCCTGCTGTAACAGTTCCATCTTTTTTAAATGCTGGTTTTAATTTTGATAAAGAATCAATACTAGTTCCATATCTTATATATTCATCATCTTTTACTAATATTTCTTTTCTGTTTTTTATTACAGGTACTGGCACAATTTCGTCTTCAAATTTGCCTGCTTTTTGTGCTATTTCTGCCTTATTTTGACTATTAAGTGCAAACTTATCTTGTTCTTGTCTTGATATATTCCATTTATCTGCTATATTTTCTGCTGTTATTCCCATATGGTAATCATTAAATGCATCTGTTAATGCATCGTATACAATATGGTCAATTAGTTTTGTATCTCCTAATTTTTGACCAAATCTAGTTCCTTTTGATAAATACGGTGCTTGAGACATACTTTCCACTCCACCACAAAGTATAGTGTCTGCTTGACCAGTTTGTATTACTTGCATACCAAGACTTACTGACCTAAGACCTGAACCACACAAAATATTAATAGTCATAGCAGGAATTTCAAATGGTACTCCTGCACCTACTGAAATTTGCCTTGCTATACCTTGCTTATGCCCTGCACTAAGTATATTTCCTATATATACATCATCTATATCTTCTGGTCTTATTTTTGCTCTTTTTATAGCTTCTTTTGCAGCAACAATACCTAAGTCTGTGGCTGATATATCTTTAAAACTTCCACCAAAACTTCCAATTGGTGTTCTAACTGCTGAAACTATTACTACTTCTTTTAACATTTTTTCTCCTAATTTTATATTATTCCATACTTTCAAAAATATACTCTGTTTTTAAAAATCTCTTTATAATTTTTTGGTCTTCTCTTAATTTAGCACTTTCCATAAATATATTGTAAAATGCTTCCCAAAAAAATACCCAACTTCCTATTATTATTCCTTCTTCAAATATTTTTACCCATAATGCAACTTCTTTAAAGACACCACTATACGCAATTAAAGCAAGTACAATACCTATAATAAAATACTTAAAAGATTTCTTTTTTTCTTCAAAATATTGTCTTTCTGATTTATGTAATAAATATTTAAAATAATTATTTACTGCTTTTAAAAGTTGCATTTCTTTTTTATCATTTCTCAAATAACCCTTTATCAAAAAAATGATTTTTATGTTCTCATTAAGGGGAATATCAATAGCTGAATCCCAAATATATTCTATAAAATCTCCTTCTATATCACGCCTTCTAAAAGGTGATGGATCCCAATCACTATAAATATCTTCATATTTATTGACTGCTACTAAAATTTTAAATACACCATTTTCATCTCTTTGATAAGTGTTATAATGAAAATTTTTCTTAAATAACATAATTTACCTTTCTTTGTTAGTTTCATAGTTTTTTCAAATTATTATATGACAACTGCATCATAAAGATACCAATTATTACTAAAAATACATTATTTTTATCTATATAACCATTATATAGATTTATAATTCCTACCATAAATGGAATTAAACCTAAAATACTATGTAATACTGCTTTTTTTACAATATCTTTTATTCTTTCACTTTCTCTTTTATTAACTTCATCAATTTCAAGTTCTTCATCTGAGAAATTATCAAATTGATGCTGTGATATTATAAAATCTTTTGTGTATAAATAATTTTCTCTTGTTTCAAAATCTAAATCCATAAAAAATACATTTAGATTATGACTATAAGAAAGTTGCTTAATAAAGTCATCTACTTTACATTCAAAACTTTTTTCGTATTTAAATGTAGTTTCTTTTATTTTTTTTATAATTTTTATTCTTTTTCCATTTTTTAAATTTAAATAAAATGATACTAATCTATTTTTATAATATCACAGCATC
>NZ_LOQI01000031.1 GCF_001517915.1 Oceanivirga salmonicida
GAAGGGTCTTGATGTACCTTAGATATGAATTTTGCTCTCTTATGAGCCTTTATATTGCTTATATCGGCATCTTCTAACTCTATCTTACCGCTATCTGCTATTATTTCTCCACTTAATAAATTTAAAAAAGTTGACTTACCTGCTGCATTAGATCCTAAAACTTCTAATATAATATTAGAAAAAACAAAAGAAATAGTAGAACAAAATAAAAATACTATAACTTTTATGATAACTCATAATATGGAAGATGCAATAAAATATGGGAATAGACTAATAATGTTACATAAAGGTAAGATAGTATATGATGTAAGAAATGATGAAAAAAATAAACTTATGGCAGAGAATTTATTAGGAATTTTTAATGATAATAATATATAAAGAAAGGTTAAATAATGAGTAATAAACACGAAGGACATAACCATTCAGTAGATTTTAATACAATAAATAAGGCTTTTTATATAGGAATAGGACTAAATATAATTTTTACGCTTATAGAATTTATTATAGGTTATTCAACAAATTCATTGGCATTAATTTCAGATGCCAGTCATAATTTAAGTGATGTAGCAAGCCTTATTATTTCACTAATTGGTCTTAAATTATCAAGGAAAATTGCTACAAAAGTTTATACTTATGGGTACAGAAAAGCATCGATTTTAGCATCACTTGTGAATGCTATATTATTAATTTATATAGTATTTAATATTGGTATGGAAGCAATTAAAAGATTTAGTTCTGTACCGCAAATTACAGGTTCAACTATTATTATAACTGCTATTATAGGAGTTATTATTAATTCATTTTCAGCCTTCTTATTTTTCAAAGGACAGAAGAATGATATCAATATAAAAGGGGCATTTTTACATTTAATGTTAGATGCAGTCGTTTCAGTTGGAGTTGTAATTTCAGGTATAATAATTTATTATACTAATTTAAATATAGTTGACCCAATAATAAGTATTGTTATTGCAATAGTTATACTATTTTCAACATGGAATTTATTAAAAGAAAGTATAAAATTAACTTTAGATGGAGTACCTAAGAATATTAGTATAAAAGATATAGAAAAAACCTTTTTAAAAAATGAAATGATAGAAGAAATTCATCATTTACATGTTTGGGCAATTAGTAGTTCACAAAATGCATTGACAGTACACATAAGATTAAAAAAAGATATAGATATTAAAACTTTTATAGAAGTAAAAAATGAATTAAAAAAAGAATTAGAGGGGAAAAATATACAACATGCAACTTTTGAAATAGACACGTGGGATTACTACTGTCAAAATGATATGAAATAGGAGAAAATATATGGAATTATATAATAAAATTGTTGTTATAACAGGTGCAAGTGATGGTATTGGTAAGCAAATAGCACTAAGATTAGCAAAAGAAAAATGTCAACTAGTACTTATTGCAAGAAATGAAAAAAAATTAATTGAAGTTGTTAAGTGTGCAAAAGAATTAGGTGCAATTAATGCTAAATACTATATATGTGATATTCGTTATACTGAAAAATTAGAGCAAACAATAAACTTAATTATTTCTGATTTTAAAAATATTGATATTCTTATAAATAATGCAGGTATTTGGCAAAAATTAATGCCTGTTGATGAAATGGATGCTAAAATGATAGATGATATTATTCAAACTAATTTATTAGCAGTAATTCATACAACTCGTCTTTTAATACCGATTTTAAAAAGAAGTAAGGAAGCACGAATTATTAATATAGTTTCAAAATCAGGTGTTATAGCACAAAAAAATCAATCTGTTTATACTGCAAGTAAATATGGGGTTCGTGGTTTCACAGAAGTGTTAAAAGAAGATTTGAAAGATACTAATATTAAAATTGCAGGAGTATATCAAGGTGGTACAAATACTAAAATGTTTGCCAAAAGTGGAGATGATTTTGAAACACAAAACTTTACAAGACCTGAGGATTTAGCAGATGTAATTGCATATATGCTTTTATAACCAGATAAGATATGGTTGCATGATATTAGGATTGGAAAATAGAAAGTAAATAGCATAAATAGGGTAAAATATTTTTATAGACATACAATAAATTTTAATATATAATATATGTGCAATTTCATAAGAAATTTGAATAAGATGATAAGAATGTAAGGAGGAATAATGAAGAAAAAATTATTTTTAATTATCACTTTAGTTTTAACATCATTGTCTTTTTCTAAAGGAGGAGAATCTGAAATTTTAGTAGGAATAGCTGCTGGTATACCTTCAGCACATGGAGCAGTAAATTTATCGTGGGCAAAAAAATTTAACCCTAGTCAAGATTCATATATAACTGTTGGTGGAGGAATTGAGGCAGGTGGCGGAGTATATGTAACTCCCGATCTAAATGTAGTACCTAAGATAAAATTATCAGCCAGAGTAATACCGTATGGGTTTGTTAATCCATATTTAAAACTTGAAGCAGGTGGAAGTGTATCAAATCAAACTATTTTACATAGTGGAGTTTCTGTAGGGTATATACATACCTTTGGAAATGATAAAAGTAAATTAAATAATGGTAGATATGGAGAATTTGATTTTCCAGGTTTGAGCACAAGACTTACTTTTGGCGGAACTAATAAGACATCAGGTGTTACAGGAGAATTTGGGGTAACAGCAGTTTTTGTTAAAGATGGCGATAACTTTGCGTTTAGTTTACCGAATTCTAGAATTTCAATTCAATTAGGAAAGAAATTGGATTTTTAAATAACAAAAAAAGGGGAATTATAACTGATAAAATCAGAAATAGTTCCCTTATATTATTTTATATAATTTTTTGAAACTTCTATAATTGCTTTTATTGAATGAAGACTAGAAATCTTTCTCATATTTTCTACCATCATATTATAATGCTCATCATTTGTTAGTAAAAATTTTAAATGATTAGGTAAATCAGATATATCTTTAATTTCTAGTGCAACATTAGATTCTACTAAAAATGCTGTGTTTTCCTGTTCTTGACCAGGTATAGAAAATGGAATTATCATAGGTAAATTTTTGTTAATTGCCTCAGATGAAGTTAGTCCACCAGGTTTAGTTATAATAATTTTAGAGTTGTCCATAATCTCACTAATGTTATTTACAAAACCTAAGATTTTTATTTTACCTTTTATAATTTCATCTCTTAAAATTTGCGTTAATTTTTTTCTTAAATTTATATTTTTTCCACAAACTATAGTTATATGAATATCTAAATCAGATTTTGTTAATTCTAAAATAGATTTTTCCATATTTTTAAATCCCATAGAACCACCCATGATTAAAATATTATTTTTTCTATCAATGCTATGGTTTATGGTTTTAAATTCGTCTTTTACAGGTATACCAAATGGGAATATCTTATCTTCACTAACTCCCTTTTTTATTAAACTTTCTTTTGTAAATTCACTTGCTGTAATATAAGCATTAACTCTTTTATCAACATAAGTGTAATGTGCTTTAAAATCAGTAACAATTTGAATAAATGGTATATCTGAATTAAACATTTTTTTATATCTTGTAACTATTGGTACAGCAAATGGGTGTGTTGAAATAATGATATCAGGTTTTTCTCTTTTTATAATTTTTTTTAAATTAAGTTCTATGGCTAAAAATATATTTTTTAGTAAGACATTATTTAAAAATTTATTATTTGATAATTTATACATTACTCCATAAGTATTTGGCATGTTAGCGATTAAAAAATCGTAACCTTTTTCAACAAAGGGTAATTTACTATTATTAAAAATATCATGAATAATAGCAATATCATCTGTATTTTTATCAAATTCATTTTTAAGATTTTTTGCTGCTTGATTATGACCTTCACCTGTTGATGCAGTTAATATCAAATATTTCATAGTTGGTCTCCTTATTTCATTTTAGCAAGAGAACCCATAGGATCCCATGCTTTTAATATTATAGGATCTTGATTAAATTTATCAACTAATTCTTTTGGTAAATATTTTTTATTTATAACTACTTGATAAGTATATTTGTCCATCCATTCATCAGTCATTAAGTAGTAACCTTTACTTCCATTTTTTTCGCCCCAACTGTTTTCTACTTTCCAACGGTTAGATTTTCCATCAACAATATTTACACCTGATAATACCATTGCATGTGTCATTAAACTTTCGCAATAATCAAGAGCAACTTCTTTAGTTAAATTAAAGTCTATACCAAATGCTTTATCAATTTCAAATATATTTAAGTCCATAAGACCTAATTTTCCTTCTAAACTTTGTCCAACATCGCAACCAAACCAAACAGATACTCCATCTTGGATTTGTTTAATTGCTGCAGTTTTTAACTCTTCCATAGTAACATTTAGGTATTTTACTTCTTTACCACCTATAACATTTCCTAAAAAATCAACTGTAAAAGTTTTATGGAAAGGTTTATCTTTAGTAGGTGCATTTATTAAACTAATATATTCATTTAAATCTATACCAACATATTTTTCGTAGTATTTCTTTGGTGTAAGATTAGCATCTCTATGGAATTTTTTATCTTTATCATAGTACTCAAAGTCAAATGTTTTAGGTGGTTCACCTAATGTAACACAAAGATAACTATAAATTTCTTCTAACACTTTTTCTTTAATTATTTCTAAATCTTCTATACTAGCACCATTTTCTCTTTTGTCTCTTAGAATATGAGCTGTTTGTCTTAATTTTTTATTTAATAAATTATTTAATCTAGCAGAATTTGTACTATGAAATACGTCAGGCATTACTGATTTAGGAACTACACCATATTTTTCAATTATAGAAACTAACATATCCCATTGACCACCATCTTGTTGTGGTGTCGCTAATAGAAAATGAACAATTCTAGAATCTCTATCATCATCTATTGTTTTTATTATATTTTCTAAGAAATAATTAGATTTTTCTAATTTATCCCAAAAGAAAGTATATGTTTGTGATAATTCAAAATTTTCCATATTAAAATCTTTATTTAATTTATGTCTAAATGTATTAAGAGCAGCGAACATCCAGCATCTACCAGATGCTTCTTGATTTGTAACCTTACCTGTTCTAATATCTTCTGAATACACATGTTGATCTAGTGTAGAAGCAGTAGTATTAAAAGTTGCTCCATTTATTCCATTTTTTTGTACTGCATTTTGCAGGAATTTTAAATTTTTTTCAGAATGTAATTTACTATAATTTTGTATTCTGTCTAAACTAATTGAATTTTTCATTTTCATCTCCTTTTTTATTTTTAAATTTTTTATTTACATATTTTTTAATTATAATATTAATTATTAATGTTAATAATATAAAAATTGCAATTTGTATAAATTTATTAGGCGTTATTACAGAAACAACCATAACTATAAATGCTGAAATAGATATTGATAATCCAATAAACACAGATTTAATAAGTTCTATTATTAAAAATATTACAGCTATTACAGCCCAAAAAATTGTAATCATATATACTCCTAACTATTTAAATTTATTTAAGTTATCTTTTAATTTATCTAATTTTGTTTTTAGTTCTAATTCTATACCACGCTCTTTGGCAACAATATTTTCAGGTGCTTTTTCCATAAACTTAGGATTATTTAATTTACCTATAACTCTTTCTAATTCTTTTTCAACTTTTTCAATTTCCTTATTTATTTTAGAAATTTCAGCATCTTTGTCTATTAAATCTGCTAATGGAACATATATTTCTGTATTATTAACTACCCTAAAACCAACTAATTCAGGTATTTCTATATTAGTAGTTATTTTTTCAACATTAGATAATTTATCTAATATTTTAGGATTATTTATTAATATTTCACTTTCCATAGAATTTTTTGTTTTAAATATTAATTCTATTTTTTTAGAAGGACTAACATTAGTTTCTGCTCTAATATTTCTAATATTTGTTATTACATTTTGTAAGAAAGAAAATTCTTTTTCTATATTTTCATTTATATATTTTTCATTTCCATTTGGAAATTCACTAAGCATTATAGTATCTCCATCTATTTTAACTAATTGCCATATATGTTCAGTGATATAAGGTATAAATGGATGCAATAATCTTAATGAGTTATCTAGTACATGTCTTAACACATATTGTGCTATTTTTTTATCTTCTAAATCAGTAGCACCATATATTCTAGTTTTTGCAATTTCAACATACCAATCACAAAAATCTCCTTTAAAGAATTCAAATGCAAGTTTTATAGATTTGTCAATATTATAGTTTAACATAGAATTATGTATTTCTTTTGAGACACTATTTAATCTTGATAAAATCCATTTATCTTCCAATTTATATTTGTTTTCATTTATAGTTGTAGTATAGTCAAAATCTTCTAAGTTAGATAATACAAATTTAGAAGCATTCCATACTTTGTTCATAAAGTTAGAACCCATATCTATTAGACTTTCGCTAAACTTAATATCAAGCCCTGGGCTAGTATTAAATAATAGACTAAATCTTAGTGCATCTGCTCCCTTATTTTCAATAATATCTAATGGATCTGGCGAATTTCCTAATGATTTACTCATTTTTCTACCTAAATCATCTCTTACTATACCTGTAAAATAAACTTTATCAAAAGGTATTTCTTTTTTGAAATATAAACTCATCATTATCATACGAGCAACCCAGAAAAATATTATATCAGCACCTGTAACTACTGCTGTAGCAGGGAAGAATGTTTTTAAATCAAGTGTATCATCTGGCCAACCTAGTGTTGAAAATGGCCATAATGCAGATGAGAACCAAGTGTCTAATACATCAGTTTCTCTAGTTAATTTAGCACCATTTGGGGCTTTTTTAATTGCTTCATCTAAACTTTTAGCAACATAAACATTTCCATTTTCATCATAATATGCTGGTATTTGATGACCCCACCATATTTGTCTTGAAATGCACCAATCTCTAATATTTTCTAACCAGTTATAGTATATTTTTTCTGTTCTTTTTGGACTTAATGTAATCTCACCATTTCTTACAACCTCTAAGGCTTTCTTTGCTAATGGTTTCATTTTAACAAACCATTGATTAGAAACTCTAGGTTCTATAATTGTATTACATCTATAACAGTGTCCTATTGAATTTTTATGATTTTCAGTCTTAACTAATAAACCTAGTTCATCTAAATCTTTTAATACTTGTTTTCTTGCTTCAAATCTATCAAGACCTTCGTATTTACCGCCATTAGAATTTATCTTAGCATCTTCTGTCATTACATTTATAAACTCTAAATTATGTCTTTTACCTACTTCAAAATCATTAGGGTCATGTGATGGAGTCATCTTAACTACACCTGTACCAAATTCTAAGTCAACATATTCATCAGCAATTATTGGTATTTCTCTATTCATAAGTGGTAAAACAACTGTTTTACCTATTAAATCTTTATATCTATCATCATTTGGATTAACTGCAACTCCACTATCTCCTAACATAGTTTCAGGTCTAGTAGTTGCAATAGTTAACATTTTATTACTATCTTTTATAGGGTAATTTATATGCCAAATATAACTATCTTTTTCTTCATGTTCTATTTCATCATCTGCTAGTGCTGTTTTATCTTTTGGACACCAGTTTACTATATATTCTCCCCTGTAAATTAGATTATCTTCATATAATTTAACAAATACTTCATTAACTGCTTTTGATAATTTTTCATCCATAGTAAATCTTTCACGAGACCAATCTAGTGAAGCACCTATTTTTCTTAGTTGTGAAGTAATTATATTACCATATTTATTTTTCCAATCCCAGGTTCTTTTGATAAATTCCTCTCTACCAATTTCTTCCTTTGTAGTATTATTATCTAAAAGCATTCTTTCAACTTTATTTTGAGTTGCAATACCTGCATGGTCAGTACCTGGTAACCATAATGTGTTAAAACCACTCATTCTTCTATGTCTTATTATAGAATCTTGTATGCTAATATTTAGTACATGCCCTATATGTAGAATACCTGTAACATTAGGTGGTGGTAATACAATAGAATAGTATGGTCTTGTATCTTTATTATCTGCTTTAAAATAGCCATTATCTTCCCAAACTTTATATAAATCTTTTTCTATATCAGTGGGTTTATAAGTAGTGTTTAATTTTTTCATATATATTCCTTTCACTTTTTACATAAATTATATCAATTATATGAGCAATAATCAAATATTTTATACATAAATTTATAATATAGAAAAAAAGACACTTATAAAGTATCTTTTCTTTCTTAATTTTTTAAAATATTATTCTGCTTCTTCTGTTTCAGAATTTTCAGTTTCTTCATTTTCATCAGCTACAACTTCAACTTCTTCATGTTTAGAAGGTTCAATTAATAGAACAATAGTTGTGTCTTTTTCTGAAAGAAATTCAATTCCTTTATATTTTTTAGTATCAATATCATTTACTGTAATTGGTTCACCCATTTTTAAATCTTGAATATCAATTTCTATAAAGTCAACTAAATTTTTCGGGAAAGCTTCAACATCTAAATAGTCTAGAACTTTTTGAACTATAAAATCACTTTTAATTTTATCTTCGTTAATAAAGTGAATAGGTAAAGTAACTTTTATCTTTTCACCAAATTTAACATGTTGGAAATCAACATGTAATATTTTCCCAGTAAGTGTTTGTCTTTGAACATCTTTAACTAAAACTGTTTCTTTTTTTCCTTCTATATCAATAGAAATCATTGCACCTAGTTCTGAATTGTTAATATAGTGTTTAAGTTCATCTGTTTTAATTAATAAACCTGTACTTTCAAAATCTTTACCATATAATACAACTGGTGTGAAACCATCTTTTCTCGCTCTCTTAGTTGCTTTTGAACCAAATTCTGCACGCTTTTGAGCCTTTAATACTTTTTCTTTTACCATAGTAATCTTCCTCCTTAGTATCTTTTAGTTAAAGTATTTTTATACTTTTAAACTATGATACCATTTAAGTCTACTATATTTAACTTATATTGTCAAGAAAACGCATTTTGAGTACTAATAATCAAATAACTAGAAGTATTATAAAAATTATTGTCTATGTATATATAACAAAATTTTAAAATGTGGTATAATAAAATAGAAGTTATATATTAAATAAGGGGGTAATATGTTAAATATCAAAGATTATTGGAAATATATTTTAGAACAAAACCCTAAAAAAATAAGAGAATTTTTTCATAAAGACGCCATTATTAAATGGCATAATACAAAAGAAGTTTTTAATGTAAAAAAATTTATAAGTATTAATTGTAAATACCCAGGAAAATGGGCAGGGAATATAGAAAAATTAGAAAGAATTAATGATTTAATTATAACTGTAGTGAATGTTTATGAAATTAATAAAAAATCATCTTTTCATGCTGTTTCATTTATAAAAGTAGAAAATAGTAAAATCATATCTATTGATGAATATTGGGGAGAAGATGCTAACATACCTGATTGGAGATTAGAAATATAATGAATAATATAAAAATACCTAAACATATAGGTATAATAATGGATGGAAATGGCAGATGGGGAATAAAACATTATAACAGTAGAATAAAAGGGCATAAACAAGGTGTTATAAGTTTAGAAAATTGTATTAAAAATTGTATTGAATTTAATTTAAAAGCTCTTAGTGTATATGCGTTTTCAACAGAAAATTGGAAAAGAAGTAGTTTAGAAGTCCAGAGTTTACTTAAATTATTTGATGCATATTTAAAAAGTAAAAAAGAAGAATTAAATGAACAAGGTATAAGATTAGTAATATCTGGTTCAAGAGAAAAGTTGTCAAATAATTTAATTAAAACCATTGATGAAACTGTAAATTATTTAAAAGAAAATAAAAAATTTATATTAAATATTTGCTTTAATTATGGTGGGAGAAAAGAAATAGTTGATGCAGTAAATACTTTAATATCAAAAGGAGTTGAAAATATAACAGAATTAGACATATCAAAACATTTATATTCTCCATTTTTAGAAGAACCTGATTTAATAATTAGGACAGGTGGAGATATACGACTAAGTAATTTTTTAATTTGGCAAAGTTCATATTCGGAGTTATATTTTAGTAATAAACTTTGGCCTGACTTTGATAAAGAAGAGTTAAAAAATGCAATATTAGATTATGAAAAGAGAAATAGAAGATTTGGAGGTACAAATGTTAAGTAGATTGTTTGTAGCAATTTTTGGAATAATAGCATTATTGGGGATATTTTTAGGGGGTAATGTATTACTTTTATTATTTACTGAAATTATTGTTATCGCATCTTGTTTAGAGTTAATAATGATGTCAAGAAATAATAGAAATACTTTTAATGTATTAACATGTTTATTTATTAGTGCATTAATTCCAGTATTAACTTATTTTGATATAGATTCTAATTTTGCATTATTTTTATTAATTATAATGATAGGACTATTCCAAATAGTAAAAGTAAATTTAAAAGATGCAAGTTCTAAATTATCAAGTAAATTATTTATATCAGTTTATGTGTCAGTTTTATTTTCTTACATATTAAAGTTAGAAAGACTTGAAGAAGGAACAGCATTAATAGTATTTTCATTCTTATTAGTATGGTTTTGTGATAGTTTTGCATATATGGTGGGTATGAAATTTGGAAAACATAAATTTACTCCAATATCACCTAAAAAATCTATTGAAGGATTAATTGGAGGTTTTGTTGGTGTGTTATTTATAAGTAGATTCTTTGGGTATGTGTATTATATAATAACTTTATTATTTTCATACACAGGTCTATTTAATGTTTATCCAAAATATGTAGAATTTTTTAATGGATTTAATATAAAATTAATATTATTTAGTATAGTTATAACAGCATTTGCTGTTTTAGGAGATTTATTTGAGTCAAAAATTAAAAGAGAATTTAATGTAAAAGATTCTAGTAGATTATTATTAGAACATGGTGGTGTATTAGATAGATTTGACAGTTCACTATTTGTAATACCTTTAATGTATATGATATTTACATATTTATTGAAATAGAAAAAAATATTAATAAAAAACGAACTATTCTTAGTTTTATTTAGAGATAGTTCGTTTTATTTTATTTGTTAATTAATGTTACAATATCATCAACTTTTTTAGTAGTTCTAAATATTTTTAAATTATCTTTATTCATAACTTTTTTAGAAATATTTAATAACATATCTATATGTAAATCATAATCCTCTTCTTTTGCAAATATAGGGAAAATAATTTGAGCAGTATCTTCATCAGACCATTTAATTGGTTTAGCAAGTCTTACAAAGAAAATACAACTTTCATTTACTCTTGAACTTCTAACATGTGGTATTGCACAATCAGTTCCAAGATATGTTTCAGCATTTCTTTCTTTTTCATAGAAATCTAAAATTAATCCTTGTGCATCATTTGCTATACCTAATTCTTTCGCTTTTTTTGAAATTTGTTCAAATAAATGAAGTTTATCTTTTGCATTTAAATCTAATAAAACTATTTCTTTTTTAGTCATTATTTTTCTCCTTTATTTTTTATTTTTAAATTTTTTTTCATATTCTTTTTCACCATAGTATGCTTTTAAATATAACTCTTTTAATTCAGGAATTAAAGGATATCTTGGGTTAGCAGGTGTACATTGGTCATCAAATGCTTCTAATGCCATTTGGTCAACATGTTTTAAGAATTCATCTTCTGGAACTCCAGCTTCTTTAATTGTTTTAGGAACTCCAACTCTTTCTTTTAGTTCTTCAATGGCTTCTATTAATTTTTCTATTTTTTCATCTTTTGTTTCTCCACCAAGACCTAAGAAATCTGCGATTTTAGCATATCTATTTTTAGCATCAGGGTATTTATATTGTGGGAAAATCCCCATTTTAAATGGTGCATCTTCTGCATTATATTTTATAACTTCTGTTAATAACATACCATTACACATACCGTGTGCTAAATGAAATTGTGCTCCTAATTTATGTGATAATGAGTGTACAATACCTAAGAAAGCATTTGCAAATGCCATACCTGCAACACAAGAAGCATTAGACATTTTTTCTTTTGCTTTTATTGCAGTTGCTCCTAAATTTACAGATTCTGGTAAGTATTGTAATATTATTTTTATTGCTTCTAATGAATATGGTTTAGTATATTCAGTTGCCATAATTGAAACATATGATTCAATGGCATGTGTTAGTGCATCTATACCTGAAGCAACAGTTAAACTTTTAGGCATAGTTAACATTAATTCTGGATCATTTATTGCAACATTAGGAGTTAATTCATAATCTGCTAATGGGTATTTAATTCCAGTTTCATCATCAGTTATTACAGAAAATGGAGTTACTTCTGAACCAGTTCCTGCAGAAGTTGCAACTGCAACAAATTTTGCCTTTATACCCATTTTAGGGAATGAAAATATTCTTTTTCTAATGTCCATAAATCTCATTGCTAAATCAGAGAATTTAATATTAGGGTATTCATATAGAACCCACATAATTTTAGCAGCGTCCATTGCAGAACCACCACCTAAGGCTATTATTAAATCAGGTTGATATTCAACCATTGCTTTTGCTCCTGCTTCAGCACAACTTAATGTGGGGTCTATTCCTACTTCTGAGAATATTCTATAATCTATACCTATACTTTCTAAAACCTTTGTTATATGATTAGGGTAACCTAATTCAGATAAAGTTTTATCCGTAACTATCATTGCTTTTTTATGATGACCTTTTAACTCTTCTAGTGCAACAGGTAAACATCCGTATTTGAAATAAACTTTTTCTGGAACTTTGAACCAAAGCATATTTTCCCTTCTTTCTGCTATTGTTTTTACATTTAATAAATGTTTAACACCAACATTTTCTGAAACAGAGTTTCCACCCCAAGAACCACAACCTAATGTTAATGATGGTTCTAATTTGAAGTTAAATACATCACCTATAGCTCCTAGTGCTGCTGGCATATTTATTAAAGTTCTTCCTGTTTTCATAACTTTTCCAAATAAATCAATTTTTTCTTTTTCGGCTAAGTCAACATACATTGATGAAGTATGTCCTAAACCACCTAATTCAACTAATGCTTTTGCTTTTTCAATAGAATCATTAAAATCTTTTGACTTATACATTGCTAATATTGGAGATAATTTTTCATGTGCAAATGGCTCATCATAATTAGTATCTTCAACTTCTGCTATTAATACTCTAGTCATTGGTGGGATTTTAAATCCAGCAATTTTTGCAATATTATTAGCACTTTGCCCAACTATATCAGGATTTATAGCACCAGTTATACCGTCTTTAAATAGCGCTTTTCTTAATAAGTCTTTTTCTTCATCATTAAGTATATATGCTCCCCTTAATTCAAATTCTCTTTTTACTCTTTCATATATTCTTCTTGTAATTATTACAGATTGTTCTGATGCACATATTACACCATTATCAAACGATTTAGAAAGTAATATGTAGTTTACTGTCATTTTTATATCAGCACTATCATCTATAATAACAGGAGTATTTCCAGAACCAACACCTATTGCTGGTGTTCCAGATGAATAAGCACTTTTAACCATGCCAGGACCACCTGTTGCTAAAATTAAGTCTGAGTTAGCCATTAATTCTCTTGAAATTTCAAGACTAGGTTCATCTACCCATCCTATTATATTTTCAGGAGCACCATATTTTTTAGCAACTTCTAATGCAATTTTTGCAGTATAGATAGTTGATTTTTTTGCTCTTGGGTGTGGTGATATTATTATTGCATTTCTAGTTTTTAATGCTAGTAATATTTTGAATGCAGCAGTTGAAGTTGGGTTAGTTGTCGGAATAACTCCCGCAACTACACCTATAGGCGTTGCTATTTTTTTTATACCATATGCTTTATCTTCTTCTAATACACCACAAGTTTTTTCATCTTTATACTTGTTATATATATACTCAGAAGCAAAATGATTTTTAATTACTTTATCTTCAACTACTCCCATACCAGTTTCTTCAACTGCAAGTTTTGATAGAATAATTCTTTCATCATTTATTCTTTGAGCTACTTTTCTAAATATTAGATCTACTTGTTCTTGGGTAAATTCAGAATATTCTGATTGAGATTTTCTAACTTTTACCATTAATTCATTTAAACTTTTTACATCATTTACCATTGTTACCTCCATTTTTTGTGCTTTTTTTCACTATAGAGAGAGTACCATATTTTTTGACAATTGTCAAATTTTTCACAATAACTTTAAATATTAATATATAAATAAAAAAACTAAGACAATTCAGATAGAAGAATCTTAGTTTTTAAATATTTAAATTTAATTTTTTATTTTTTTTCTAAATATAATAATTTTACAGCATCAGTAATTTCTTGGATTTTGTTAGGTCCTACAACAACTTGAATATAATCTTCACCAGTTATTAGAACTTCTTTAGCACCTGCTTTTATTATTTTTTCAATCTTTACTTTATCTATATCTTTAATTTCTATTCTTACTCTAGTAGAACAGTTATCTATAGATGCTATATTTTTATGACCACCTACACCTTCATATATGGCTTTTGCAGTTTCTTTATAATCTTTGCTTAATTTAAACATATTTTTCCCCCTTTTATTTCACTACTATATTAATTAACTTATTTTTTACATATATAATTTTTACAATTTCTTTATCTTTAGTATACTGTATAATTTTACTTGAATTTAATGCATGTTCTTTTGCTTCATCTTCACTAAATCCTAGTTTTAATTTTATTGTATCTCTTAATTTACCATTAACTTGGACAACAAGATTTACATTATCATCTTTTGTTAATTCTTCAATATATTCTGGGAATTTTAAGTTAAATGCTATTTCATTAGAACCTATAATTTCTAGTAATTCATCTGCTATATGTGGTATAAATGGAGATAGCATTAAACTAACTTTATTTAGTACTTCAAACCAAACTTTTTTAGATTCAGTAGAAAAATTATTAGTATCTATAATGTCTTGTTTGTATTTAGTCATAGTATTTAGTAATTCCATCAAGGCTGCTATTGCAGTATTAAAGTGGAAATTATCTTCCATACTTTCTACAACTTTTTTTATAGTTTGGTGTAATTTTCTTTGTAAGTTTTCATCGTTTTCATTTCTTTTGTCTAGTGTTATTTCGCCTTTAGTAGCAAAATCTTTGGTATCATTAAATAATAGATACATACGGTTTATAAATCTATATGCCCCTGCAACTCCATTAGTATTCCATTCTAATTCTTTTTCAGGTGGTGCGGCGAATAGTACAAATAATCTTGCGGCATCTGCTCCATATTCATTTACTATTTCTATTGGGTTAACCCCATTATTTTTTGATTTACTCATTTTTTCTAACTTAGAAATTAATTCTTCCCCAGTTTCTTTGTCATAAGCAATTTTATCTTTTATTTCAATATCTTTTTTAAATAAGTATGTTTTCTTATTATTAGAATAATATGAATAATCTAATACCATACCTTGTGTAAGTAGAGCCTTAAATGGTTCATTAGTATCAAGCATACCTAAATCTCTTAAAGCCTTGTGTATAAATCTAGAATATAGTAAATGCATTACAGCATGTTCTATACCACCTATATATTGATTAACAGGTGTCCATTCATTTGCTAGTTTTTTATCGAATGCTTCATTAGTATTTTTAGGGTCTAAGTATCTTAAATAATACCAAGAAGAATCCATAAATGTGTCCATAGTATCAGTTTCACGCCTACCTATTTTACCGTTTGGTAAAATTACTTTTTTAAATTCTTCTGATGTTTCTAGTGGATTACCATGTCCTGTAAATTCTATATCAGTTGGTTGAGTAACAGGTAAGTTTTTTTCTTCTTCTAAGTAAATATTTCCATCTTCATCATATATAACTGGTATAGGAGTTCCCCAATATCTTTGTCTACTAATTAACCAGTCATGTAGTCTATAATTTACTTTTAATCTACCTATTCCTAGTTTTTCTAATTTTTTTATTATTTCTTTTTTGGCTACTTCATTATCTAATCCATTAAATTCATCTGAATTTATTAATTTTCCTTTTTCAGTATAAGGAAGTTCATTTGCTTCAATAACTTGTTTAATTTCTAAATTATATTTTTTAGCAAAGGTGAAATCTCTATTATCATGTGCTGGAACTGCCATTACTGCACCAGAACCATAATTCATAAGTACATAATTACCTATAAATATTTTTATTTTTTCATTTGTTACAGGGTTAGTACTATATAGTCCAGTAAATATACCGACTTTTTCTTTATCCTCTGCTTCACGAGTTATTTTATCTTCGTTTATCATTTTATCAATTTCTGGTTTTAATTCTGGGTGTTTTTCTAATACTAGTTCATTTACCATAGGGTGTTCAGGAGCAATTACGAAATAAGTTACACCATATAAAGTGTCAGGTCTAGTAGTAAATACTGATATTTTTTTATCATAACCTTGAACTTCAAAATCTATTTCAGCACCCTCTGATCTACCTATCCAGTTTTTTTGCATAGCTATTACTTCACTAGGCCAACCTTTTTCTAATTCTTTATGTCCATCTAGTAATTCTTGTGCATATTTTGTTATTTTTAAGTACCATTGTGATAATTCTTTTTGTATAACGTCTGTTTTTCCGTGTCTCCAGCATTTACCTTGCTCTACTTGTTCATTTGCTAAAACTGTTTCACAATCTGGACACCAGTTTACATATGATTTCTTTTTATATACTAATCCTTTTTTATATAGGTCTATAAAGAATTTTTGATTAAATTTATAATATTCAGGTTTATATGTGCAAATTTCTCTTTCCCAATCGTATGATAGACCCATTAATTTTAATTGTTCTCTCATAGTATCTATATTTTTTGCCGTCCATATACTAGGGTGAGTATTGTTTGCAATAGCAGCATTTTCTGCAGGCAGTCCAAAACTGTCCCAACCAATAGGGTGTAATACATTATAGCCTTTCATCTTTTTGTATCTTGCTATGGCATCACCTATGGTATAATTTCTTAAATGTCCAACATGTAAATTACCTGAAGGGTATGCAAACATTTCTAGAACATAATAGTTTTCTTTGTTTTCTACTTTATTATATGTTCTGAAAATATTATTATTATTCCATTTTTTTTGCCATTTTTTTTCTAATATATTTGGATTGTATTCCATTAAAATCACCTCACTATTTGTAAATTATATAATATTTTCGCAAGAATTTCTAGTGAAAAATAAATAAAACAAATATATTTATTAAAACTTATAGTTATGAAATAGTTAGAAAAAAAATTATCGTGTTTGAATTGACAAACCCCCTTAAATGGAGTAAAATGATATTGTATTAAAGATGAAATAATTAGGAGGATGATTTTATGAAAGCGTTAGTTTATCATGGAGAACACAATATTAAATTTGAAGAAGTACCAAAACCAGTTATTAAAAAACCAACAGATGCTATTGTTAAAATAGTAAAGACAACAATATGTGGTACAGATTTAGGAATATACAAGGGGAAAAATCCCGAAGTAGCAGATGGTCGTATTTTAGGACACGAAGGAATTGGGATAGTTGAAGAAATAGGTTCAAGTGTTTCAAACTTAAAGGTTGGAGATAAAGTAATTATTGGTTGCGTAACACCTTGTGGAAAATGTGATAACTGTAAAACACAATTATATTCTCATTGTAGAGAAGAAGAAGGTGGATGGAAATTCGGTTATATGATAGATGGTACACAAGCAGAATATGTAAGAGTTCCTTTTGCAGATAACAGTTTATATAAATATCCAAATTCAATAAGTGATGATGTAGCAGTCTTAATAAGCGATAATTTACCAACAGGACATGAAATTGGTGTTCAATATGGTGGAGTTAAACCAGGAAGTACAGTTGCTATAGTTGGAGCAGGTCCAGTAGGAATGGGAACATTATTAACTTCTCAATTTTATTCACCATCAAAAATAATAGTAATTGATTTTGATAAGAATCGTTTAGAATTAGCTAAAAAAATGGGTGCAACACATACAATAGTTCCATCAGATAATCTAGTAGAAGATATTAAAGCAATAGTTGGAGAAGACGGTGTAGATGTAGCAATAGAAGCAGTTGGTATGCCTGCAACATGGGCAACATGTCAACAAATAGTTAAAGCAGGTGGAAATATTGCTGTAGTAGGAGTTCATGGAAAAGCAGTTGACTTTGAATTACAAAGCTTATGGATTAAGAACTTAACTGTAACTACAGGATTAGTTAATACAGATACTATACCATTATTAATAAATGCAGTTTCATCTGGTAGATTCCCAATGGAAAAATTAATAACACATAGATTTAAATTTAATGATATGATGAATGCATATGATACATTCTTAAATGCAGCAAATACAAATGCAATGAAAGTATTATTAGAAGTAGAATAAATATAGAAAACGCTCATTTTTGTGAGCGTTTTAATTTTTTTTATAAAAAATGTAAAAACTTTTGTAAAACGTCACATAAAATGAGCCATAAAATATAGCAATTAAAATCATATAAAGTGCCAATTTTGAGCCATTTTTTTGATTATCAAGTTAATATATATCAAAGTGTAAATATACTTAATATATTTTTAAGGAGGTAGTCAAAAATGACTAAAGAAGAAAAAGATTTTGCTAAAAAAATGGCAATCAAATTAATCGAAGAAGGTAGAAAACTTACTACTATCACAATTATTACA
>NZ_LOQI01000032.1 GCF_001517915.1 Oceanivirga salmonicida
AAACAAGCCTATATATTAGATAAAGAGATAAATAAAGTAACTAAAATCTTAAAAAAATATGACACAATTATAGATAATGAAACTAATGATATATTAGCAAATCCATATATTGAAGATAAAGAACCTGATAATGGTTATAGTCTTTTAATGACTGACCTAATTACACTAAGTGATAAAGATATTATAAGAATATATAAGGAACAACACCTTATAAAAAAAATATTTAAAATGACAAGATCAGATATTTTTTGTAAACCCGTAATAGGAACTAAAGAAATAAGCATAGAATCTCATTTTATTGTATCTTATATTTGTCTTTTATTCATAAAATTAATGCAGCATGAATTAAAATACAAATATAGTGTAGACGATATATTAATTTCTACTAAAAATTTATTTTATACAAAAATTGATGAAAATACTTTTATTTTAAATGGTTTTAATGAATGTTTAGTTGATATGGAAGACAAAATATTTAAAGAAGAATTATTATATAATATAGCTACTTTATCTCGTATTAGAAACTATTTTGCAAAATCTAAAAAAAGAAAATAATGCTTTTGCTATAAAAAAGCAAAGGCATTATTTAAATATTTTATTGACCAAAATCGAATTTTTTTTATTTTAATGTTTCAACAAACCAATCTGTTGTTTTTTCTATTCCCTCATCAACTTTTGAATTATTAGTAAAAATATTAAAAATATGATTAGAGTCTTTTATTAAAACAACTTTTGATTTTTTATTATTTGAATTTTTAACTATTACTGTTGCTTGTTTTGGATTAACTACATCATCTTTTGTACCTGCAAGTGCCATTATAGGAACCTTAATTTTTCTTATATACCCTATCATATCTAAATCCTTAGTTTCATTAAACCATTGCAATGATATTCTAAGAGGTTCTCTCCATTCAAATTTCATAATTGCAAAACCATTTTTTTTAGCTTCTTCATGCATTTTATAAAAATTTTTATATATATCTAACGACCCTGCCCAAGTTGAAATAGATGATAATTCTTTATTTGCTCCTGCTAATAATGCGATAGTTCCACCTTGACTCCAACCTAATAATCCAATATTATTATTAGTTCTACTTCTAGCAAATTCTATTACTCTATTAGTATCACTCACAGCACTAGATATTGTATAATGTAAATAATCTACTTTTGAATCTCCAGTACCTATAAAATCAAACCTAATGCTTGAAATTCCTTTTTCATATAATTTATTAGATAATTTTATATATGTACCGTCTACTTCATCTTTATTTGATGCAGTTCCATGTAACATAATAACCAAAGGCATATTTTTAATTTCATCATCATAAGTATATATTGCTGGAATTTTATAAAATCCATTATTTATTTCTATATTTTCTACTCTTTTTTTAGAAAAGGTTAACATACCAAAAATTATCATAATAAAAAACAATAATTTTTTCATCTTTTAATACCCCCTTTTATTTTTATAATATCTCATGACTATTTTAACTTGATTTATAACATTGTCAAATTTAAAAATTATAACAATTCTACATAAAATTTTTATAAAAAAAACCTATAATTACAATAATTATAGGAATTTCATTATTATTCTCCTAAAAGTTTAATTAAGTCTTTTGTAATTTCATCAGGTTTTCTATAACCATCAACTACTACAACTTTATCTTTCTTTTTATAATACTCTAAAACAGGTAATGTTTGATTATCATATGCTTCTAATCTTTTTATTACTGCTTCTTCTGTATCATCTGCTCTTTGTACTAAATCTTCCGGATTTTCATCTACTGGTGGATTGAATTTTATATGATATATCTTTCCTGTCTTTTTAGATGTTCTTCTACCAGTTATTCTTTCAACTATTGCAGATTTAGGTACATCTAACGCTATAACCTTATCTATATTTGCAACCTTATCTAAAAACTCCGCTTGTGCAACTGTTCTAGGGAAACCATCTAAAATATAACCTTTATTACAATCTTGTTCTTTTAATCTTTCTTCTATAAGACCCATAACAACACTATCAGGCACTAAATTACCTGCGTCCATAAATTTCTTAGCCTCTAAACCTAATTTAGTTTGTTTTGCTATTGCTGCTCTTAATATATCTCCAGTTGATATTTGAGGTATATCATATTTTTCAATTAATTTTTTAGCTTGTGTTCCTTTACCAGCACCTGGTGCTCCAAATAATATTATGTTCATTGTAACTACTCCTTATTTTTATTTATAATCTATTTTAACATATTAATTTATTTTTTTCTAATACTTAAAAATTTTTATTTATATTATTCAATGTAGCGAATATTCCCATGTTCATCTTCTACATATATTTTTTTATTCTTATAATCTACTTTAAACATACTACACTCATCTCTAGTAACAGTTGTAAGAAAATCATCATGTTCAAATTTTTCGCCTCTATTCAAATACACATTATATGATGGAACATGTCCAGGGCATCTAGGATTTTCAACACTAAAACCACGCTGATAATTATAGTTTTCATCTAAATTACCTATAATAGCAAAATCTTTTTTACCATCAAAATTAAAATCTGTATGTATTATCTCATATTCAAGATTATCATCTAATAAATTTTTTAAAAAATCACTCTTAATGACTTTTAATAAACTTAATTCTGTCATCGACTTAGATTCTATTAATTTTTTCTTAGTTTTTTTATCTATAACTGATATAGTGTAGTGAGCATATGCCATTTTATCATTTTTATCTAGCATAATACTTACTATATATTTATCTGAATAATCATATATTTTTGTAATAGGCTTACTAAATAAAGGTATTACCATTATTAAATATATTAAAATCTTTTTCATATTTCCCCTATTTCTTATATACATTTTCTAAATTTAAATCTATATTCAAATTTTTATCATTTTTTCTAATCGCTTTAATATTTATTTTCTTTTTACCTTTTGTAATAATTATTCCACCATTATATATTTCATATTTTATATTATCATTTATAAAACTTAATGTTTTTTTATCTTTATCATAATAAAAATCATTTGCATAATATAAATCTATATTCCCTTTATTTTCAAAAACATAAATTATTATATTATCAATTTCATATAAAATCATTTGTTTGCTATTTTTAAAATTTAAACTATAAACCTTTTTTAATTTTGTTTTATCAAAATCATGCCAAGTATATTGTTGCTTAGATATAGTTTTATTTCCAATATAAGTTTCTTTTAAAATGTCTAAAACATATCTTCTATGTTGCTCTGTAACACTTTCCATTAAAATAGGTTTATCACCTACAACTTTAAAAGTATAATAATAATGAGTTGCTGCTCCACTTTTAGAAAAAGCATATATTTTTTTATTCTCATAATCCACTTTAAACATTCCGCAAGTTTCAGCTATTAAGTTGGTAAATTCAGAACTATATTTCAAACCCTTTTTAGTTTCTATATATATTGAATATGCTGGTCCACCATAGCAACTAGAACCATCATTTAAAATAGCAAAATCTTTTTTGCCATCAAAATTAAAATCCTCATGTATTATTATTGCTTCAAAATCGTAATTTATAATATTGTTAGGTAGACTAGAATTTAAATTAATATCTTTATTTTTAATATCAATAGGAATTTCTGAATTAATTTTGGCAATTGTTTTTTTTGTTTTTTTATCAATAAGTAAAATAACTGCTTCTGAATAAATTTTATCTGATTTTTCGTTTTCATCTATATTAGCAGTTACAGATATAGTATATTTATCTGAATAATTTTGAGTCTTTGTAATAGTTTTACTAAATAAAGGTATTGACATTATTAAATATATTAAAATTTTTTTCATATTTTCTCCTATTTTTTAATTAATTGTATTTTTAAATTTTTTATTTATTAAAATACTTAATATATTAAAAACCCATAATATTATCTACCTTTCTAATAACAATCCCAACTATATATAAATATAACCACTATAAATATAGTGGTCAATATTTCTGTTTCTATTAAAATTTAGGAACTATATCAAAATCTTTCTTTTCTTCTTCAAAAATCTTTCCACCATAAAGGTCGCTAGATAATCCCTCTAAATTTTCAGCATTTTCTTCAAATCCAGTTGCTATAACTGATAATACTACATTCTCTCTATCACTTTCATATATACTTCCTAAAATTAAGTTTTCTACTCCATCTTTACTTCCAGAAGCTCTTTCAGAAATCATTTCTAATATCTTTTGTACACCTTCCATAGTTAAAGTATCTCCACCAGTAACATTTACTAATATCTTAGTTGCACCTTTAATATCTCTTTCTAATAATGGATTAGATATTGTTCTTTCAACTAATGATTCTACTGGTTCACCTGCTTCAGACTCACCAAATCCAAATAATGCTATACCTGAACCTTTTACTATTGCTTCAACATCAGCAAAATCTAAATTTATATACCCTTGCTTAGTAATTAATTCTGAAATTCCTTTAATTCCAAATCTAATAATCTCATTTGAATTTTTCAAATGCTCAGGGAATGATTTATTTTCTTTTGATAATTCTAATAATTTATTATTTGGTATAACAATTAATGTATCTACATATTTTTTTAACTCTTCTATACCATAATTTGCATTATTTTTTCTTTTTATTCCTTCAAAACTAAATGGTCTTGTAACAATAGCAACTGTTACTATATCTAATTCTTTTGCAACTTGTGCAACTACTGGGGCTGCTCCTGTACCAGTTCCACCACCCATACCAGCAGTTATAAATATCATATCTTGACCTTTTATTGAATCCTCAATTTCTCTTTTTTTACCTTCAGCTGCTACTTTGGCAACTTCTGGATTTGCTCCTGCACCTAAATGCCCTAATGCCATTTTTTCATCTGCTTTTGATTTTCTTAAATCTTGTTCATCTGTATTTATCGCAAAATAAGTAACATCTTTTATTCCGTGATTAATTAAATCATTTAATACATTAGCACCTGCTCCACCAACACCTACTATCTTTATCTTTGTTCCTTTTGTTTCAATATCTTGAATATTATTATCAAACATATTTCCTCCCCTTTTATTTCTTATCTACTTTTGCACTTATTAAATCAAACCTTAAATCTATATATTCTATATCGTTTTCTTGTATTTCTTTGGTATATACCTTATAAGCCTGATCAAATTTCTTTTTTGTAACATCTTTATTTAAAAATATTCTTGCTCCATCAGTTAATATAACAGTATAATAATCTTCTGTCGGTATTATTTCTGATGATAATCTAAAAATATCACTATTTACTAACTGAGTTAAAATTTTAGAAATGTCTTCCTTTTCCTCTGCATTTTCAGGATTTTTAATTATAGGCAAATTCTTTTTATCTATTTCATCAAAATATGCAAAAATATTTATATTATTATCTACAGCATAAAATTTATCTAATTTTATAAATGCAACTGCTTTTCTTTCATTTAATTCAACAATTAACTTATTTGGATATCGTTTTTTAATATCTACATTTAAAACTCTTGCATCTTTTAAAATTTCTTCTTCTAACCTATTAGTATCTATGAATATAATAGGTTCTTCTTTAAATTTATCAAGTTTAATTAATATATCTTCTTTTACTCTTTCATTGTCTCCTCTTATTTCTATTTTAGTTAAATAAAAATATGGGGATTCAACCAATTTAAATGCTAAAATAAATATTAAAAGAAATGCTAAAACTAAAAAATTTTTAGTCAATTTTCTCATAATTACTCTCTTTCTATCATCTTAGATTTTATCATATATTGTTATACTTTTCAACAATGTCCCAAGCATCGTTTATATTCTTAGACATTTCTTCAGCTTCTTTAGTATGATTAATATCAGGATGATATTTTTTTAATAAATCTCTGTATCTTTTCTTTTTTTCTTCATAACTAGAATTTATATCAACACCCAATACTTTACAGGCTTTTTCATATTCATTTTCTAAATTAACATTTTGATTAAAATCATTATAATATTGATATTGATTATTAAAATTTTCATAATTAAAGTTACCATTTGTATTTTTAAAATTATAATAGAAAAATTGTTGTCTTCTATTTCTATTAATATATTTATATACACCTATAAGTAAAATTATAAATCCTGTGAAATATCTACCATTTATAGATGCTAAAAATGCCACCACAAAATAAATTTGATATGGCAATGAAAAAAGTAATAATACAAAAATTAAAAATATTGCAAATAATACAAATATTAACGGCATTATTTATCTCCTTTTATTATTATAATTTCAGTATCTAATAATACATCAAATTTTTCTTTCACAATTTTTTGAACATGTTTTATCAATTTTAATACATCATCAAATTTAGCATTCCCTTTATTTACTAAAAAATTAGGGTGTTTAGTTGATACTTCAATCTCACCTATTCTATACCCTTTTAATCCTGCTTCCATTATTAATCTCGCTGCAAAATCTCCATCAGGATTTTTAAATGTAGAACCTAAATTAGGCAAATCTAATGGATGATTATTTTGTCTTTTTTCTATTTTATCATATGCTTTTTCTTTATCAAACCCATCGTCTAATTCAAAATATGCACCTATTACTATCCATTTTTCTTTTTTTATCTTAGTTTCTCTGTATTTTAAATCCAAATCTTTTTTATTTATATTTTTTATACCAAAAGATTTAGAATATACCTTAACTGATATTATTTTATCAAAAATAGTAGTCCCATAAGCACCACCATTCATATTAACTAAACCACCAATAGTTCCAGGTATTCCTGTTATATTTTCAAGACCACCTAAATCATTTTCTTCCATAAATTTAGTAAAATCTTCTAAATTAACTCCTGCTTGTACATAAACTTTATTATTACCTAAATTCTCTATCTTATTTAATTTTTTTAGACATACAAAGGTCATATCAAGATAATTATCATCTATCAAAGTATTAGTTCCATTTCCCAAAAGATAATATTTTTCATCATCTTTAAAAAAATCTACTAATTCATCTTCTTTTTCTATAAAAACTAATTTTTTAGCTATTCCCCCTATTTTCATATTTGAATATTGTTTCATAGAAATATCATTTTGAATTATCATATCTATCCTTTCATTTTATTAACCATACTATAAGCAAATTTAGATACAGTTCCTGCTCCCATAAATATATATACATCATTAGGTTTATTATTCAAATAAATGTGGTTCATTAATTCCTCTGGCAACATAACACACACTTGCTTATCATTATCTAATTCTTTTATTTTATTAGCCAAATCACTTGAACTTATATTACTTTCGTTTTCTTCACTAGCTGCATATATTGGTAAAAGTATTATTTTATCAGCCAATAATAAAGATTTAGCAAAATCGTTTAAGAAATATTTTGTTCTAGTATATCTATGTGGCTCAAATATTACTGTTATTCTTCCTTTTTCCTTGCTCTTTGCAGCATTTATAGTTGCCTTTATTTCAGTTGGATGATGAGCATAATCATCTATTACTTTAATTTCTTCATCATATATTACTTGATATCTTCTTTTTGCACCTGTAAATCTTAATAAATGCTCTTTAACTATATCCATATCTAAATTTTCTAAATATGCTAAATATATAACTGAAAGTGAATTTGATACATTATGTACACCTGGAACTGTTAAAGAAACTTCTCCTATACTTTTACCATGTATTAATACTTCGAATTTTGTAATACCACCTTCAACTTTTATATTTTTAACACATATATCAGCAGTTTTTTCCAAAATACTGTAATACACTATTTTATCTTTAAACTCATCTAAATCTAAACTTTTTATAGTTGGACAATCTTTTGAAATTATTACTTTATCCCTAGTTTGTTTTATAAACTGAACAAATGATTTTTTAATATTTTCTAAATTTCCATGATGCTCTAAATGATCAGCTTCTACATTAGTAATTATAGAATATTTAGGGTGTAAATGTAAAAATGAATTATCACTTTCATCGGCTTCTACTATAAAATAATCGCTATCTCCCATTTGGCTATTAGTATTTAACTCTGGTATTATTCCACCAACTACTATATATGGTTTAGTTTCTAAAAAACTTAATGCTGCCATAGAAGAAGTAGTAGTTTTTCCGTGTGTTCCTGCTACTGCGATAGTTTTATCAAATTTATTAAATAGGTCTGCTAATATTTCTCCTCTTCTTTTCATTTCTATGCCCTTATTTTTCGCATATAGATATTCAGGATTAGTTTCTTTTATAGCAGTTGAATAAACATATAAATCAGGTTCAAAATTTTCTATATTTTCTAAACTTTGTCCTATATTTACAGTTATTCCCATATTTTCTAAATCATTAGTAATATCTTTATATTCTAAATCAGAACCCTCTACTATATGTCCTTGCTCATTTAAAATTTTGGCTATACCGCTCATTCCTATTCCATTTATTCCACTAAAATATATTCTCATCTTAATTTTCCTCTTTTATAATTTTTAATATGTTTTCTGTCGAATTACCAACTGATAATTTTTTTAGATTCTTTTCCATAAATTCTAATATTTCTTTATTTTCACATAAACCAAGTGCGTATTCTACTGCTTCATTGGCAGTTTCATTAGTATACATTTTTGCACCATTTACATATTCTAACATTTCTGCATTTTCCTTTTGACCTACAAAATCATAAGGAATTAGAACTGATGGTTTAGTAAGTTCTAGCAATTCAGATATTGTAGATGCTCCTGATCTACAAATTACTAAGTCTGATGCTGCCATTAGTTCTGGAACATTATCAAAATATGGCATTAAGATAATATTACTTAAATTTTTAACTTTTGCATGTACATCATCGAATAAATTTTGGCCTGTAGACCAAAATAATATTAGATTTTTTTTCTTATTTATTTTTTCTAAATTATTAATTACTGCATCGTTTATTTGCTTAGCCCCTAAACTTCCACCCATAATTAATATTACTTTTTTATTCTCATCTATTTCTAATTTTTGTCTTGCGTCTTCTTTTGTTATGTTATAAAATTCTTCTCTTAAAGGATTTCCTGTAACTACATATTTATCTTGTTTTTTCTCTGGTATATACTTTAAAGTTTCTTTAAATGCTAAAAATACTTTCTTAGAAAATCTGTTACAATATTTATTAGCCATTCCCATTAATATATTTTGTTCTTGTAAATAAACTTTAATACCTAATGTTTTCGCTGCTAATATAGCAGGTATTGAAATATAGTTTCCAAATCCTATAAGTACGTCTATTTTACTATTTTGTAAAATCTTTCTTGCATTATAAATTGCAGGAAATATTTTTAATATAGATGACACCTTATTAAAAGGCAATATATCTAATCCATAAAATCTAAAATTATTTGCTGGAACTATATCTTTTTCCATTCTATGTCTAGTTCCTATAAAAATTATTTTATATCCTTCATTTCTCATTTTATTTGCTAATGCAAGAGCAGGGTATATATGCCCTCCTGTTCCACCAGTTGTAAATGCTATATTTTTCATTTCTATATTTCTCCTTTTTTATCTGAATTTATAGCAAAAAGAACTAATGCTATACACATTGTATTTGCTATAAATGAACTACCACCATAACTAATAAATGGTAGTGTTATACCTGTTGATGGTGAAAGATTTAAATTTATAGCTATATGTACTACTATTTGATTTGCAATATTAAATGCTACTCCAAAAACTATGTATTTATTAAAAAAACTATTCAAACTAAAAGCTATATAAAATAATATAAATATTAATGACATAAATAATAATATTATTATTATTGCCCATATAAATCCACCTTCTTCTGAAATAGCAGCAAACATATAGTCATTATGTGCTTCTGATAAATAAAAATATTTATGTAGCCCATCTCCTATACCAAGTCCTGTAATATTTCCTGTCTTTATTGCTGATAAAGCTGCTGCTACTTGTGGGTGAACTTTATCTCCACCAAATGATACTATTCTTTGCCAACTGTAATCTCTACTTAATATTAATAATAAAATAAAAGATAAGCTCCCTATTCCTGCAATACCAAATTTAATTTTTTGTCTAGCTGTTGTTACACAAAACATAAGATACCCTATCAAGGCATATTGTAATGCTGATGTCTTAGATTTTTCAAGCCATATTGCTAGGAAAAATATTGCTGTTATTCCTAAAAAATTTACTATAGTATTTTGTTCATCTCTTCTGTATCTATAATAAACTGAAGCCAATAAAATTATGAATATAGGTTTAACTATTTCTGATGGTTGTAAAGTAAATCCTGGAAGTCTTATCCATCTATGAGCTCCTTTTACTGCTGGAAATGCTAATGGTAAAAGTAATAAGAAAATACATATACCTATAATGGTATATTCTAAAGCTTTATTAGGATTCATAAACTTTTTTCTATTCTCTAACAATACTTTATATAAAGCAAATGATGCAGCTACTGCCATTGCAACGATAATTAAATGTTTAATAAACATTCCACCATTTCCAACTGGGTCTTTTAATATTAAAGGCATAGTTATACTTCCTATAAATACTATTCCTATTACTGATATTGCTAAAACTATTGTTATTAGTGCATATTGTAGATTTTTTTTATCCATTATTTCCTCCAAATGTATTTAAAACTAAATCTTTAAATACCTTTCCTCTATGTTCAAAACTTTTAAATTGATCAAAACTTGCAGTTGCAGGCGATAAAAGAACATAAGTTTCACTATCAAAATCTAAATGTTTTTTTAAATATATTATAGTGTTTTCTAAATTTTTTGTTTCTATATACTTAGTATAACCCACATTTTTAAAATATGATACATATAAATTAGAATTTTCTCCTATAAGCATACAAAAGATATTTTCACTACATATTTTTTGGAAAAATAGGCTATTATCTATTTTTTTATCTTGTCCACCACAAATTAAATAAACTTTTTTATTCTTAAATGTTTCTAATGCGACTAAACTAGATTCTACATTAGTTCCTTTCGAATCATTTATAAAAGTAACTTTGCCCTTTTTTAAAAAGTTTTCTACTCTATGTTCTAGTGGTTTAGTTCCTGATAAAAAACTTGATATAGTTTCATTTTTTATACCTATAATCTTTGCTATCGCTATAATATTAAGCATATTTTGTACATTATGCTCTCCTTTTAAACTAGTATTTTCTTTTGAAATTATTAATTCATTTTCAAAATATAGAGCATTTTCATTATTTTTTATATACACTTTCTTTGCTTTTAACTCTTTACTTACAAGTTTTTCAAATAATTCATCATCTTTATTAATTATCATATAATCATTTTCATCTTGGTTATTAAATATATTAAATTTTGTAGCATAATAATCATCAACATTTAAATATCTACTTAGATGATCAGGTGTTAAATTAGTTATAAGTGCAATATATGGCTTTATTTTAGGATTATTTTCTAATTGATAACTACTAAGTTCTAATACTACATAATCATTAGTATTATCGTTTAATATAATTTCTGAAAATGAATGCCCCTCATTACCACCTAGTGCGACTTTAAAACCTGCATATTTAAGTAATTCATAAGTTTTAGTACATACAGTAGTTTTCCCATTAGTTCCTGTTACTGCAACGATTTTAGTATCTTTATTCATATAATCTAATGCAAAATCTATTTCAGATATTACTTTTATATTATTATTAACACAATATTTTAAATAAGGATTAGTCCAAGCAATTCCTGGACTTTTAATAACTATATCATCTTTATTAGTCATAGAAATAGCATCCATACTTTTAATACCATTTTTATCATCTACTACTATGTATTCTAATTTCTTATTCTCTAATAATTTCATTGCCCCAATACCACTGATACCAAGACCAAATACTACATATTTCATATATTCTCCACTATTTTAATTTAATAATCTCATCAAAAAATTCTTTATTTTCATCATATAAATGGTGTGTAACCATTATTACTGTTAAATCTTTTTGAGATAAAATATTTTTTTCTATTTCTATTGCCCGTCTTTTATCAAGATTAGCAGTACTTTCATCTAAAATTAATATATCTTTTTCTCCTATTAATTCTCTAGCTATTGATATTCTTTGTTTTTGTCCACCTGATAAATCATCTGTATAAATAGTATCTAATCTATCTAATGCAAATTCATCAACATAAGATAATTCTAATGCTCTTTTAAATGTTTCATCTTTTATGTTACGACCTATTAATAAATTATCTCTTAATGTTTCAGATAAAATATATGGTTTTTGCATTATTATTCCAACTATATTTTGTAAACTCTTAAAATCTATATTTCTATAATTTATACCATCTACTAAAATATCTCCATCATAATTTAATATTTCTCCAGTTAATATTTTTAGTAAAGTTGATTTACCAGAGCCTGAATCTCCTGTTATTGCTATTTTCATACCCTTTTTAACTTCTATATTAGGGTATGTTATTATATTATTACTATCAAAAATAACTTTTAAATTAGACATAACTAATTTATCATTAAATTTTGATATTTTAGTTTTTTTATCTTTTTTATATACAAATGGGTATTTATCTAATAATTTAAAACTTGCCCTAAATGTAACTATATTATATGCTGCACCTCTTGTATAATTAAATAAGGTACTTGTTAAATTTGCAATTGAAAATATTACCCCTGTTGTTATTTCTCCTTTAATGATTAAATAACCTGTTGCTATGAATATAACGGTTTGTGCTATTATACTTGCTAACATAGAAGTAGAATTTGCAATAGTTGAAATCTTAACTAAGTTAACTTTGGGTACTATCATTTTTTCGAAACTTGCTAAAATTTGATTTTTAAAGTATGTACTTTGATTATTATGATAAAAAATTTCAAATCCATTTACAAAATCATTAGTTTTCTTTAGAACTCTACTTGAATGTTCTGACACATCTTTTGTTGCCTTTTCAACCTTTTTTTGAAACATTCTAGGAGAATAATATACGAAGGCTGTCATAATTACTGATATTAATAGTAGTGTCCAATGGAAATATACTATTGCAAATGCATTTAAAGTTACTGTAATTATACTTTCTATTGCTCCATAAAATTGACTAAATCCATTATCTCTTAATAAATTCATATCATTTACTAGCCATGAAATATATTCTGATTTAGTATTTTTCTTAAATTCGGCATAATCATATTCTGTTAATGGGTCTAATATGTCTAATCTAATAGCGTTTAATTCTTTTTGCATTAAATCTTCTTTAATAGTATCTTTAACTGCTTGGGCATAACTAACTAAGCACCAACAAAGTATATCTATTATTGAAAACATTAAAAATGTGTTCAAATTTTTTGATATTATTGCATCTAGCACATATGTTAATATTACTGATGATGCAACTGTTGCTCCTGCCCATACTATTATCCAAAATAAAAGATATAGGTTTTGTGATTTAAACTTAAAAATATACTTAAACATACTATTTTTATTAGACATAATAAACCTCCCTTATTCCCGTGTTAATCTATTTTTTATTAAAAATTTCAAATGCTTTCTTTAATTGAACATCTCCATTTTTCACAATTTCTTTTGCTTTTTTTTCACCATATTGTTTTGTTAAAACATCTTTTATTATTGACATTCTTTTCATATTTTCGCTATCACTTTCATTTATGTATGCTGTTTTTGCAACTAAATTATCCATTTCTATTTCTATGTCTGGTTTTATACCTACTTTATCTATTTCATTTTCACTAAATGTATAGTATTTTCCTGCTGTTAATTTAACTATATTACCAGAATCTAAATAATAAAATCTTTGTGTTATACCTTTCCCAAAAGTATTTTCCCCAATTATAGTGGCTCTATTATAGTCTTTTAAAATTGATATAAGTATTTCTGATGCTGAAGCTGTAAATTTATTTGCTAACACAATAATTTGCCCATCAAATAATTGTTTTTCATTTTTTTCATAAATATCATCTTTTGTACTCTTATGTGCTACTTTAAATAGGAATTTCTTGTCATCTCCTAAAAGTATTGATGCAATTGGCATTACTTCTCCAATTTCTCCACCAGTATTACCTCTTAAATCTAGTATTAACTTATTTATACCTTTTTCTTTTAAATCATTAAGAACCATTTTAAATTCATTACCTATATTTTTAGGAAAACTTGCTATAGAAATATAGCCTATATTTTTATCAAAAATTTTGGAATCTATAATTTTACTTTTTATTTCTTCCCTAATAGCAGTAATATTTATAGTTTTACCATCTCTTGATACTTTCAAATCAATTTTTGACCCTTTTTCTCCTCTTATAAGAGAAATAGTTTCTTTACTGCTCATTTGTTTAGTATCTTTACCATTTATTTCAATTATCTTATCATTTGCTATAAGTCCTGCTTTAAATGCTGGAGAATCTAAATATACAGTCAATATTTCAAAATATTTTCCAACTTTTTTACTTGCTTCAAATCCAAGTCCAACATACTTACTGTTAAGTTCATTTACATCTCTTTTAAGATCTTCTTCTGATAAAAATTCAGAATATTTATCTCCAAGACTATCAACAATTCCTTTTAAAGCAAAAGTATATAGTTTTGTTTTGTCAATTTTTTCATCTAATACATAATTTCTTTCAACAATATTTACAGTTCTTTTTATCTCTTGTAAATAAAGACTATCAATATTTGCATTTTTATTTGGTGTATGATTATTGTAAATTTTAATAAAATTTATAATAAATAATATTAAAAATGACAAAATAATACCAACAAATACATAAAATATGTTTTTTTTCATTTAATTTCCCTCTTTTTCTATCTTAATTTTAATATCATAAATGCTACTATACAAGTTATTATTGTTATAATCCAAAATCTCATTGTAACCTTAGTTTCAGGTATGCCTGATAATTCATAATGATGATGAATTGGTGCCATTTTGAAAAATCTTTTTTTAGTTTTCTTAAAGTAAAATACCTGTATAATTACTGATGCTGCTTCAAGTATAAATACAAATGCTGCTATAGGTAAAAGTAATTCTTGTTTTAAAAATATTGCTATCATACCTATCATTCCACCTAATGTAAGTGAGCCTGTATCTCCCATAAATATTTGTGCAGGGTAAAAGTTAAACCATAGAAATCCTATCATTGCTCCTATTACTGATGATAAATATACTGCTATTTCTCCAGCACCTTCTACATAATATATATTAAGGTAAGTTGCTAAGCCTTTATGTCCTGCAAAATACGCTACCATTGTAAATATTATACAGATTATCATTATAGGACCACTAACTAAACCGTCTAAACCGTCAGTTAAATTAACTGCATTAGATGAACCTATAATTACAAATATCATAAATATTATAAAACATATTGGTCCTATGTATATATATGAATCTTTAATAAATGGATTTATCACCGAAAAATCTATAGTACTGTTAACTAATCCAAAACTATATATAAAGGCAAAGCATACTAGAGTCATAATTAATTGACCTAACACTTTTTTCTTTGATGATAATCCATTTTTACTTTTAGTTAATTTTAAATAGTCATCATAGAAACCTATACTAGTAAATAAAATAGTCATAAGTATTAAATAATTATTAAACTTATTAGTAAAGTTTCCAGTTACCAACATAGTAAAAACTATTGCCATTACTATCATTATACCACCCATAGTAGGTGTACCAGCTTTACTAAAATGTGAACTAGGCCCTTCTTCTCTTATCTTATCTCCTGTTTTTTTTCTTTTTAAATAACTTATAAATTTATTACCTAATAATAGGATAAAAAATAAAGATATAAAGAAGGCTATTCCACCCCTTATTGCTAACGATTTAAATATTCTTAAAAATCCATATTCATTTATGAACAATTGCTGTAGTAAATAAAGCACTATACATCACTCCCTATAATTTCTTCTAATTTCATACCACGAGAACCCTTTAAATAGATTATACTATTTTGTTCTTTTCTTAAATCTTCTATAATTTCATTTTTATTATTCGTTTTAATAGCATCATCTATTTCAATATTACTCATTAAGTTTCCGTATAAATATAGTTTATCATAATCTATATTTTCTAAAATATCCTTTAAATCCTTATGATATTTTATTTCATTTTCCCCTAATTCTAACATATCTCCTAAAATTATTATTTTTCTTTTATTTTTAAAAATTTGATTTAGTGTTAAAAGAGAACTTTTAACTGATATGGGTGATGCATTATATGCATCATTTATGTATAAATTATTACATTTTTCTATTAATTCAAATCTCATTTTTGTTAATTTTAAATTATTTAATTTTTCTTTTGATACATTAACTCCTAACAATTTAGCAACTGCTAATCCTAAGGCTGCATCTATGGCATTATGTTTACCATATAAATTTATACTATATCTTTCATTATCATAAATAAAACTTGTTCCAAAATCATTTAATCTAATATCAGATATATTAATTTTTAAAACATTATCTAGTTCTAATGTTTTTAAGTATTCATCTTCTCCATTAACCACTACTATTTTTTTAGTATATGGTATAAGTTCACATTTAGCCTTAAATATATCATTTCTATCTTTAAAAAACTCTAAATGAGAATCCCCTATATTTACTATAATACTATAATCAGGTTTAGCAATACTTGCTAATAAGTCTATTTCTAATGGAGCACTCATACCCATTTCTAAAACTAAATATTTAGCATCTATTGGACAAGATAATATAGTATAAGGAACTCCTATATGATTATTATAGTTTCCCATTGTTTTATTTGCATCTAATATACTTGCTAATATATCTTTGGCTGTTGTTTTACCATTACTCCCTGTAATTGCAATTACTGGAAATTTGAAGTAGTCTCTATATACATTTGCCATTTCTTGCATAAATTTTACTGTATTATCTACTTTTTTAGAATTTGATATATCTTTTAAACTATCATCATATATTACAAATGCACCTTTTTCATTAGCCATTTCAATATAGTTATTTCCTGTATTTATAGCAAAAAATATATCTCCTTTATTTAGATTTCTTGAATCCATACTAACGTTACCACTAAAGGCAAAATCAGTATTTAATATCTTATTTAAAATTTCTATTTTATTCATTTCTATCACCAAATTATATTATATCATAATTAACACATTAAAATCTATTATCAGGAGACAAAAAAATTATTTACTATTTTCATCACTCATATTTCTCATAACTTCACTTAATAATCTAATAATTATTTACATTGATTTAAAATTATAACTATATATTACACCTTACGACTATAAAATACAAATGATTTTACATACAAAAAAAGAAATAACTTTCGCTATTTCTAGGTTTTATTTTTTTATTACCATTTTGAATAAATATTTTTAGAATTTTTTTGAGCAAAATTATATTCTCTAAAATTATGATTTCTTTTTAACTTCTCAAGTATCATTTTTGCTTCTGCTTCATCTATTTCACTTGCAAATTTTATAGTTTTCATACCATAATCAAATTTAATTTTTTGATTTTCAAATGCGAAAAAATCCTTATCATTGTATGACAATGTACTTTGAATAATAGCCATATCTTTTATTTCTCTTATTTCATATTTTCTTTTTCTATTTATTAAGCCTAATTTTTTTGAAATTTTTAAATTAGCATTTTCAACAGTAATAAGTTCATAACCAATTAACTTCCAAAATAAAGTATATATTGCACCTATTCCACCTATTGTCCAGCAAATTAACCATACTGACAAAAAAATGGGTCTAAGTGATTCAAAATTTTTAATAATAAAAATTTCTTTATAAATAAATGAACTAAGTATATTAATATTAAAAATTGTTTTTATTACTAAAACTTCTCCAAATCCCCAGCCAATTAACCAAAGACAGAAAAATAATATTTCAAATTTTTTTTCCTTGTAGGTATTTTAATTTCTAAAATATCATCATATTCTCTAATTATTGCTCTACCTGTAAATTCTGCTTCCACAATAATTTAAACTCCTTTCATTTTTTAATATTATTTTTTTCTAATCAATATCAGTAATAGTTGCAAAATTATATTCATTAAAATTATGATTTCTTTTTAATTTCTCAAGTATCATTTTAGCTTCTGCTTCATCAATATCGATTGCAAATTTTATAGTTTTTATGCCATAATCAAATTTAATCCTTCCAAATTCATCTTCAAAAGTGCATATACTATTTCTAGATGGCAAAGGTGGATTTTTAATAATAAATATATTTTTTATTTTTTCTATTTCATATTCTTTTTTTAAATTTATAAACCACATTTTTTTGGAAATTTTTAAATTACCATTTTCAACACTAATAAGTTCATATCCAAATAAAAGCCAATTTAAAATTCCAAAAACAAATGCTGCCCCCATAGCCCATATGATTAACCATAACGAAAGGAAAATTTTTACGAATGAATCAATCCTACTGTCTAAAAAAATTATACCTACTGCAATAGTTCCACAAATTAACCAAAAAGTTAACCATAAAGAAAAAAAAATTATTTTAAATATTTCCTTTCTTGATGGTATTTTAATTTCTAAAATATCACCATACTCTTTAACTATTG
>NZ_LOQI01000033.1 GCF_001517915.1 Oceanivirga salmonicida
ATTATTTGCTTTTTGTGCACTTGATCCTGTTGTAAAACAATCAGGTAACTTTAATGCTCCACAAACTAGAATGTCTAAACGTGGTTCTAAACTCCTTAGATATACTTTAATTAATACTGCTTGGCAGTTATCGCTTAACAATGACATATTTGCGAAATATTACAGATTAAAGATAAATCAAGGTAAAAGACATTACAATGTCTTAGGACATTTAGCATCTAAACTTGTTCGTATTATTTACAAACTTTTGAAAGATAATATATCTTTTGATACAAATTATCTTAAATAGATAATTATTTGAATTTTTAAAATTAAGTAGATTACTACTATTTTTGTGATACAAAAATCCAATTACTTATCCAACTATTTATTTTTTATTTTATACTTGACAAATCATAGTTGGTCTCCTAATGTTTAGATATTTTAAAAAGATAAAAAATTATACTTTCAGCATATTTAATATCTGCAAAAAAATATAATTTTTTTATTAATCTTTTTTTACCATAAACATTATACTGATTTTTTTTTAAATGTCAATTAAATATAATCATTAAAATCAATATTTTTAGGAAAAAAAGAGAGCAAATAATATTTGCTCCAATTTTTTATTTTATTTTCTTTATTTCTTCTAATAATTGTTTTGCTTTTTCTCCAAATACTTTACTCTTTAAAGAATTTGTAGCGTATTTTTCAGCTGATTTTTTATCGCCTTTTTGTATAGAAATATATGCTAATAAGAAGTTTGCATCTATATCTTTTTTAACTGCTAATAAAGCATACTTTTCTGCTAATTCAATTTCTCCTGCTTGCATAAATATTTCAGCTAATGCTAAGTCTACAAAATTTTTATCTAAGTTTCTTAACACACCTACCCACTTATTTTCATCTTTTGTATCTTTTCTCTTATAACTATTAATTATTAATTCTAATATTACTTGTTTTTCTTGACGAGATTTAACATATGCTTTCTTTAAATATTCATAACTTGTATTATTATCTCCTAATGCCTTATATACATTTGCTATTCTATATAATAAATTAGTGTCATTTGGTGTAAGTTTTTCTGCTTCCATTAATTCTTTTTTAGCTTTATTCATATCTTTTTTATCAAAATGATAAACACCAAGTAAGAAATGAGTATTAGCTACTATTGATTTATCTTTAGATTTTAAAGCTTTTTTAATATAGTAATCCGCTTTATTATAATCATCTACTAATAACTTTTGACCAGTTAATAAATGTAGATAATCATAGAAACCATCAAGTTTTACTTTTTTAGCATCTGCAAATATTTTATCTACTTCTCTAGTATTTTTTTCAGTTATATGTAAGTATGCTAAACTAGATAAAATATCTAAATCTTTATCATCAAATCTATTAGATAATCTAGTTAAGTATTTTATTTTATCTTTATTATTTTTAGATAATTGTACTAAATAACCATCTGCTGATTTACTAGTATCAGTTCTTGATTTTTCATCATCACTAACTTTTTTAAAATATTTCATTGCCGATGCTTCATCTTTATTTGCTAAATAATACAATGCTATATTAGCATTAATTAATTCATATTCTGCTTCTTCTCCTTTAGCCATTTTACTTCTTTTTAAAACTTCAATTGCTTCTTTTTCTTTTCTTTCATTCAATAATTTTTGTGCTTTTTCTAAATCCGCCTTAGGTCCAGCTAATGTTATCATGCTTATTATTAAAGCTGATAATGTAATAATTTTTTTCATATTTCCTCCTAGATTATATTTTCGTAATTTCTGAAAGCAGTATACCCGCTGCAACTGATACATTTAATGAATTTATTTCTCCTTTTAAGTGTATCTTTATATTTTTATCGCAATGTTCTCCTACTTTTTTTCTCATACCTGTTCCTTCATTTCCTAAAACTAATGCTGTTTTATTTGCATATTCTATTTTATTATATAAAGTATCAGCATATGATGACGTACCATATACAAAATAACCATACTTTTTAAGTTTATCTATAGTATCTGATATATTGGTAACTTTTATAATATCTACATATTGGATAGCACCAGCAGATGACTTAACAACCGTTTCAGTTACCTTAACACTGTTTCTATCTTGTATTATTATCCCTTTAACGCCAAAACATTCACAAGATCTAATAATTGCTCCAAAGTTCCTTGGATCTTGTATTTGATCTAATATCATTATAGTAGATTTTTCCTTAACTAATTCTGTTTCTAAAAATTCTTCTAATGTCTTATAGCAGTCATAACTTGCTAAATATGCTACTATTCCTTGTGAATTATTTTCTCTTTTATCAGTGTAAAATACTTTAATGTTTTTTGAACTTGCTAGTTTAAGTACATGCTTAATATTCTCTTTTTTTACACCTTTAAATATTTCTAATTTTTCTATGCTTTGTTCTGATTTTAAAGCTTCAAAAACTGGATTTATTCCTATTATTTTTTCCATTTTTACCTACAATTCAAATTTTTCTCTTTTAATATTTGCACCTAATTTTATCAACTTTTCTTCTAGTTTATCATAACCTCTATCTACATGATATATTCTATTAAGTCTCGTTTCTCCATTAGCAACTAAACCAGCTAATACTAATGCTGCTCCTGCTCTCAAATCAGAAGCCATAACTTCTGCTCCTTCTAATGAGTCTACTCCCTCTATATGAGCTACTGAATGTTGTACCTTTATATTTGTACCCATTCTATTAAATTCTGCCACATGCATAAATCTATTCTCAAATACAGTTTCTTCAACTTGACTACTTCCTTTAACTAAAGATAATAGTAGCATCATTTGTGCCTGCATATCTGTAGGAAATCCTGGATGAGGCATAGTAGTTATATTTCTAGGTTTTAAATCTTTTACTTTTCCTATAACTTTTAATGTATCTTTATTTTTTTCAAATTTAACTCCCATACTTTCTAGCATAGCTTTGAATAATCCTAGTTCTTCTATATTAGCATTTTTTATTACAAAATTTCCTTTTGTAACTATTGAAGCTATTACATATGTCCCTGCTTCTATTCTATCAGACATTACACTATATTCACAAGAATTTAATTTATCTACTCCTTCAACAACTATCTCGTTAGTCCCAAGTCCTGTAATTTTTGCACCCATTTTAATTAAAAATTTCCCCAAATCTACAATTTCAGGTTCTTTTGCTGCATTTATTATTTTTGTAATTCCTTTTATTTTAGTTGCTGCTATTAGAATATTTTGTGTTGCTCCTACTGATGGAAAATTTAATATTAAGTCAGTTCCTTTTAGATTTTTTGATTTAGTATAAACATAACCATGTTCTTGCTTAATCTCAACTCCTAATTTTTCAAAAGCATCTAAATGTATGTCTACTGGTCTACTTCCTATACTACACCCACCTGGTAATGAAACAATAGCTTCTTCCAAGTTTGCTATCATAGGACCCATTACTAAAAATGATGCCCTCATTTTTTTTACTATATCATATTCCGCTTTATTCTTTTTTATACCTTCATTTATTATTTGATATGAGTTATCTCCTAATTTATTAATTTTTAAACCTAAATCACCTAATAATTTAAATAATACTCTAATATCAGATAAATTAGGTACATTATTTAAAGTATACTCTCCTTTTTCTATAAGAGTTGCTATTATTATTGGTAAGGCTGCATTTTTAGCACCACTTACAACTATTTCTCCATTTAATTCATTTCCGCCTGTTATTACAAAACCATCAACCATTACTTCACTCCTAATTTCTTTTCAATAGGACACTCTGTTCCTAAAAGCTTATCAAAAAATGTTATTTCCTCATACTCATCAGCTAAATCTGGCAATTTTTCTTTAATAATAGCCATATATTTAGAACTGATTTTTTTCCCTAAACTTTCATAATATACATCTTCTAAGCCCTTATTTCTAATTTGTTCTAAATGTGATACTACTATGGGATTTTCTTTTAAGTTAATCGCATCTTTTGCAGATATAACCAAGGCTATATCTCCTACATATGATAAACCATCAACTAATTTACAATTTATATCACATTCTTCTGCCATTTTCATGTATTTTTTTAAATATTTAAGTTCTACCGTTCTTGCAAGAGTCATTTGTATTGCATTTCTATCTTCCAAAGCTCTTTTAACTTCTTTGTATATGTACTTTTCTTCAACTTCCTCTCTTGTTAATGCTAATATCACTCTTTCTCTATATATGCCTAAATATCTACTTCTCTCAGCCATAGCTGAAATTACTCTGTCTTTTTGTTTCTCAACTTTTTTTAATATGTCATTATCTAAATTTTCCATAACCTAATTTTAACACTTTATAGAATTTATTGCAATATATTACTATAACAATTCTTTGTTTATAGTGGCTTTAATAAATTAAATTTTATATAAAAAAATTCTCTTTATTTATAATTTTAAGAGAACTCTTTTATCTTTTTATTTTAATTACCTCAATTTTAACCTTAGTTATTCCTTTTTCAACATCTTCTATTTTTCTAAATGCTGCTGCCGTTAAATCAATTACTCTATGTTTATGAAACGGTCCTCTATCATTAATCCTTACATTTACAGATTTACCATTAGCTAAATTAGTTACTTTAACCCATGTCCCAAATGGTAATTTTTTATGTGCTGCCGTTAATTTTTCTGTATTAAAAATCTCACCATTTGCTGTTTTTCTTCCATTCCAACGCTTCCCATAAAATGATGCAATTCCTTTTTGATAAAATTTAATAGATTCTATTGTTGCTTTTTTTACTATCTTATCAGTTGATATTCCTCCAAATACATTAAACACAAATATTAATGATATTAATATTAATATTTTATTCTTCATATATCCTCCATTCTTTAAATTACATAAAGAATTTTAACATACAGGCTTACATTTGTCAAATTTAACTACTCTACAACTTTCTTGTTTTTTCTTATTTCCATCATTTCACTGTATGTTACAAATTGATAACCTTGTTTTTTCAATTCAGGAATAAGTTCTTTTACTGCTAAGTAACTCGATTCAAATAAATCGTGAAATAAAACTATATTTTTATCTTTTAAATCCTTTTTAATATGCGCTATTATTAAATCTTTATTTCTATATCTCCAATCTAAACTGTCAACATTCCATAAAGCTAATTTACCGTTTAATTCTTTTGTTATTTGTTTATTAAAAACTCCGTATGGTGGTCTTAAATACTCTGCATCTTCTCCTGTTAATTTCATTATTTCATTATCTGTTTCAAATATTTCTTTCCATCTAGTCTTACTGTTTATTAATGTTAAATTAGGATGATTATATGTATGGTTTACTATCTCATGTCCTTCTAGATATGTTTTTTTTAACATTTCTTTATGTCTTTTTACATTTCTTCCTACAACACAAAAAGTCGCTAAATCTTCATCTTTAAATAATTCTCTAATTAGTTCGTGATATTCATTTAAAGGTCCATCATCAAAGGTAAATGCAATATGTTTTTTCTCCATATTTATAGGTCTTTTTCTTGGCGTTAATTTTTCTCCTTCATAAATAGATGGAAATCCCGAATTAGCTTTAAAAAGAACTTTATTTTCTTCTATATTAACTATAATCTTTTTTTCATCCCCAAAAATTATATTTCCATCTTCAATCAAAAATACATCTAAATTAACATTTTCTATATCATAACCTAATTCTTCTAATATTTTTTTATGTCTTACTCTTAATATATCATCTTTTTCTAATATCTTATTTTTTTCGTGTGAGTAATATAAGACTTTATCTGTTCCGCGTATAACTCCAAAATTATTTGAAAAAATTATATTTGAAAAAAAATATAATGTTATAAGTAATTTACTGGTTTTTCTCATTTTTACCTCTTTATATATTTAATTTAATTTATTTAACAATAAATTTACTTTCGTATTTTATCATTTTACAGCATTTATTGCAATATTTTAAATCATTTAAAAAATAAAAATATTCAAATGTTAATAATTTGTTTTTTTTTATTTAATGTTATATAATAAATAAAATATAGAAAGTGAGATTAATATGAAGAAATATAAAAAGGTTTTAATACTTATTTTTTTAGCTACTCAAATAAGTTTAGCCAAAAAAGGATTTAAAACAGAAATTTCTATGGGAGTTGAAAGTTCTCTTGGAGTAGATAATATAAATAGCATCATAGAGCATATTCCTCCCATACTTAAATTAACTAGTTCAAAAAAACATCCAGATTATGAAAAAATAAATAACAATCCTAGTCCTAACCCTGCTCCATCGCCAAGTCCTGGTAGCAGTAATTTATATCAACCAATTCTTAACCCTACAAAAAGAGATTTATTTTTAGTGGCTAAACATTTAGGTAAAAAAGTCAAGTTCTATAAAACTCTTGATGTTAAAATTTCAGAAGATTATTTTGGACTTAGTGCTTATTTCCAATCAAGAGCTTCTGTTAGAGATAATGATGAGATAAATAGATTAAAATTAGGAATAAATTCTAATAATAAATATTTAAGTGGTTATATTTATTCTTATGTTAGAGGTGAAACAGATAAAAAATATGGTCTTGATAAATTTGATACCGAAGAAATTGAAAATAAAGTAGTAAATTATGGATTTAGTCTAAACCCTTTACCTGATAGTGTTGCAAGTGTATCATTTGATGTAAAAGGAAAAGATAAATATGTTCATTTAGGACCTACACTTAGAATACAAAAAGATGGATTTTTCTTAAACTTAGGTTATTCAAGAATTTATAACGAAGATACAAAAAAAATATATGTTAAAGATGAAATATTAAATCTTAGTGCAACAGCTCCAGGTTATAACAAAATTGAATATTTTAAAAAATGGACATTAAAAAAGGACCCTGACAAAAATTATAACTATGAAACAGATAAAGCAGATTTAGAAAAAGCAGAAGTTTCAGGTTATAAAGGAACTAGTAGAATTTTAGGACTATACTCAGGTTCATTATACGGGGATTTCCCAATAAAATATGCTTTACAAACAACTGATAAAATACTTTCAAGTAATCCAAAATATGGCATATTAAAAGAAGGTATAGACTATATTACAGGACATAATTTATTACCTAATCTTTCCCTTATAACAAGATTAGGTAATGCTAAATTAGATAATTTAGCTAATGATTTGGTTAAAGATATAGTCACAGATATGTATGAAAGAGTAGGATTTGACCCTGATTCAAATTATTCTTCTATTGGTATATGGAATCAAATTCCTGATGATTTTATAAATTTACTACCTAGAAGAAATAAACCTTTTAATATTAAAGATTTTACATCTAGTGGATTAAGTCCTAATGCTTTATTTTATGATGGTTTAACAAAAGCTCAAATGCTAGGTGAAACAACAACTCCATTAAACCATAAACCAAACTCATCTAATAGTGGTAGCAGTTCTGGCAGTGGTTCTGGTGGAACTAGAATTGTAGATTTAAGTGGAAAATACGAAAAAATAGATAAAAAACATTCTGTCGGCAGTGATGCTAAAAAATATATAGCAGAAGAATTATTCGAAACTCACAAAAAAGCTATTGATATTCTTAAACAACTTTCAAAAGGAGAAAACATAGTTGGTAATGGATTAGCTATTGTTGGTGGTGGATTAAATTCACTTCGTGATAACCTATATTCTAACCCTTATGAAATGAATGGAATCGATATGTTAAGAGGAATATATTTACATAGAAGTGAAAAAGACAAAAATAAATTTGAAACACATAAGGTTTTAAAAGAGCTTGTTAAAGATATTGAAAATTTACCTGCCACTAAAATGGGCAAAGAGCTTTTTACACTTGAAACAGGTTATAGAAATAAAAATCTTTTAATAAAATTCTTTGCAAACTCAAATGAAAAACTATATATCAAAAACAATAAATATGAGTATAGCAAGACAAAAAATAAGTTAGGATTAAACTTAAATGTTCATAACGACATAGTAATATTTAATTCTAATACAGAGTTGGTAAAATCATTTAATACATTTAAAAAACAAAATACTTTATTAGAATACAGTATGTACGATATTAAAACAGATAACTATTTAGGATTTAATATAAGTGCACCACATAATGTTAATGTAGAATTAGGATTAGGTCATATAGGTGAATTTGGTTATATTAAAAATCCAAAATTAATAATTAATGGTAAAGAATATAAAAAAAATGTAGCAATAAGAGATAAAGATAATAATCCCATAGGAAAAGATGGAAAATCTATAAATGTTATAAAAACAACAGAAAAAGTCTTAATTGATAAAGAAGTAGCTAATGGAAATACTAATGATAAAAGAAATATTAACGCATCAGATTACATTAAAACAGAAGAAAAAGCTGCACAAAGTAGTTGGTACAATATATATAACATTATATACCCTAAAATAGCTGTAACTGCTAGACCTAGCGATAATTTAATATTAACACATGAAATAAAGATACCTATAAGTATGGTAAATAATAAATTTGATGGATTTAATGCAATATATACAGGTAAAGCCACATATTTATTAGATAGCCATGATATTTTCTACTCTTTATTTGATGATAGACACTTATTTAAATTTGATTCGACTGGAGATATAAAATTTAGTACAAAGGCTGATGAATTATTTAAATATAATGCGTTATTTGACTTTGGAGTAGCAAAACTAGACTTAAAAGGTAAAAATGGTATAAATCCTAAAAACAATAAAATTGATTTTGATTTTATAGTAAGACCATTAGTCTTTAATTTCAAAGTTAATCCACAAATAGCAATAGCTAAAGAAGATAAAGATTATACACTTAAACTTGGTGTTGTTAATAAAGGAAAAAATATATTTAATATTGGTGGTAGAACTGTTTTAAAAACTAAAAATGACTATTTTGAAGATCATATAAAAAAATCTATTTTATATGTATTAAAAAATAGAAAAGAAAGTGAATATAATCATATAAAACAAATATTAACTGATGATTACAAATTTGATTCAAATAATTTAAAATATAAATTTACACCATATATTGAAGCAAAAAAAGATAAAGGTAAATTAACATATTCATTTAAAGGAACTTCTACTATTGCAAATGCAAATGAAACAACAATAAAAACTTCTGATACAGTAGAAGATAAGAATTTTACTATTGAAAAACCATTAGAAGATTATGCAAAAAACTATATTTATTGGAGTTATACAAAAACCAAAGATGCACCTAATGAGTATATCTATATAAGTAAAGTTAATAAATATAAAGATACAGTAACAAAATCAGTAGTAAGTAATAAAAAAGTTAAATTAAGAGAATTTGATTTGAAATTAGAAGTAAATTATGGCAAAAAAACAGGTCTTAAAATTAGTTCAAATTCTAACCTTAACCATAAAGATATAAGAGTTACAATCTATAATAATTTTAAAACAGATACTAAGAGAACTACACATGAATCTATACACGCAATTAAAGCGGGCAATGGTTATAAAGTTAGTAATTCATGGGAATTAGATAGTAATAATATTCCGGGAGAAGTTATAAAAACATTTAAAGAAAAACTTAAACCTGGTTACTATTATTGTACAAGTGGAACTTGTTTTAGTTATGATTATGAATCTAATGTAAAAAACAATGCAAAACTTACATTAAATTCTCCAAAAATAACTAATATTAGTAAAAATTCAGTTAAAAAAGCAACATTATCAGTTAAAGAAACAACTTTTAATACTGAAAATTATTTAGGTTATGGCTTAAAAGGAAACAAAAAAACTATTATTAATTTGGGTATAGGTCATATTTTAAATATTAAACATACTAGTATAGGAAATGTAATTATTGGAGATACTAAATTATTTGCTAGTTCTAAATGGGATATAAAACACATTATAGAACCTCAAATAACTTTAAATTATAATATAACGAAAAACTTTGATTTAAATGCAACAGTTGGAGCACCTATAAAATTTTTATGGAACAATGTTAAAAATAGTAAATTAATAGATTTACATTTAGATCTTAAATATAAATGGTAAGAAAAAAAGGACAATTTTGTCCTTTTTTTGGTTAATTACCATGCATAAGAGGTATGAATTTCAAAATCTAATACATTGTTATATTTTTTATCAGTAAACGTTAATTCTCCTATATATTTTGCAGAAGCACCCAATTTAATATTATTATTAAACACTTTGTCCATTCCTAATTTAAACTCATATTTGAAATAACCATCTGGTTTTTCAATTATAGTTTTAGATGTCCTAATATAATTATATATATATTGTTTATAACCTGCCATTATTTTTGGTGTTGCATAAAGGCTTAACCCTTTATTTCTATATTCAATTTTAACATCTGTATCTAATTTAGTTATAATATCATAACCGTAAAAGTCTTTTGTTGCTTTTCCACCACCAGCACTTAAATATGCTCCAAGTGATGTCGTGAAATAAAATTTCTCTTTTACTTTAAATTCTTTATAAAAATTAGCATATAAATCTACATGATTCATAAAAATTAAATTTTCATTATTTGCTTTATTTTTAGCTAGTAATGATGCTCTATATCTTGCAAATCCTTTAAAATTATTATTTTTAACTCCTAATCCTAAAGTTATATGATTTACTAGCCTATTATTATATTCTAAGAATGTTATTAATTTAAAATCTTTATTATTTTTTATAGGTGTAAATCCTATACCAATTTCTGCTCCTGAAACTAATTTTTCAAGTTCAAACTTACCTTCTGTTAAAACTTTTTCAAGTATAGGTATAATAGGCCCTAAATGAAATTTAACAAAATATTTTTCATCAAATCTATTTACTATTTCAGTATCATCATAATTAAATTTATCTAATATATCTTTAACTTTTTTTGTATCATAAACATATACGTCTGTTTCTAATTCTAATAAATCTCCTGATGCTAGCGAAACCACTATTGTATATTTAAATACACCTTCTTTACTTGTATCTATTACACCCTTATTCCATTTAAAACTATCTTTACCTTTAACTGTTCCTGATTCTATACTAGATTTAGCATCTAATACATAATCATAGGCACTAGGAGTTTCATCTCCAACATTTAAATAAACTGGTTTTGTTGCAAATTGATTTTTATTTAATACTATAACTATGTCTTGAGTAACTTCATTGTTTGCTATATCTTTTGTTGTAACTTTTAAATGATAAGTTTTTCTAGTATCATTTCCCCAATCATTTATTTTAGGTATACCTTCTATATTATAACTATAACCATTAGGTATATTCATTGGTTCAGATAAACTAATCCCATTTGGTAAATTACCTTCAACCTTAAATTGTATTATATTATTTTCGATAAGTATTCCAGAATTATCTGTACTTTGTACTAATACTTTATTATATTTTATACCTTCTGTTAATGTAATAGCCTTCAATCCATCAATTTCTCTATTAAAATCTTTTGGATCTAGTATAATTTTAGGTGCTACATCATCTTTTACTTTTAAATTAAATTTAGTAGCAATATGACTATCATCATCAAATCTTATAAGTATATCAATAGGAAATTCTCCTATTTCTTTTGATTTAGTTTTTGGGAAATTTAATCCATTTGGAGAAAATATAACTTCCCACTCATTAGGATTAGGATTATTTTTCAATAAGTTTTCTTTAATGATTAGTTCTTTTACATCTTCTGCATTAACTTGTTCCCCATAATTTTTAGTAATTGATACTCTCTTTAAAAACTCACTATCGCTAATATTTAAAGGGTATTTATCAGATTTCTTAAAATTATTAGGGTCTTTTGAATTATTTCCACTTTCATTTTCTTTTGTATCTGGTATTCCGTCATTATCATCATCTGTATCTGTAATATCTGGGTCTCCATCTCCATCTGTATCTCTTAAAAGATTGAATTTTATACTCTCTTTATTAGTTTTAATAACAGTAGAGTTTTCATAAGTTGTAGAAACTTTTATATCTATATTTACTTCTTTTTTCTCAAAAGTTGAACCCCACCAAGTATTATCTTGTTTACCTACAGTTGTATCAATAGTTTTAGGATTAGAATTTAAATTACTATTTATTCCATTTAATTTAGAATCAATAATTATTTTATTTTGTCCTTCTATTCCTTTAAAATAAATAGGTTCTCCATTTTGAATTAATTCATATTCTCCTAATTTATTATCTTTAGTAATATTAGGAACTACTCTATATTTAATAGTAGTTATTTTATTTTGACCACTTTTAGCTTCTATTAAATCTGCTTGTGTTTTTCCTTCTATTACTTCTATTTTAGGCTCTAAATATATAGGTTTATATACTTTTATTTTAACCGTTACTATATTACTACTTCCATCAGGGTATGTTATTGAAATTAATTCAGTTTTTTCACTGTTAATATTTTTATAAGTTACTTCCCCACTTACAGAATCTTGAACTCTTAAATCATTTTCTATTGTTTTAAATGATAATTTTCTATTATAGTTTAATGTATTTAATCCTTTTATTTTTTCATCAACTATTTTAAATACATTTATAGGAGTATTTAAAATTGTTTTAGAAGTTAATTCATTTAATATAGTTGGATTACTTGTTCTATCTTTTTTAGCATCTGATATTGTTTTTAAGACTAATATATCTGACACTTCACTTAAATTTGATTTATTATCTTCAAATTGTACAGTCATATTTTTACCATCTAATTTTTCAAATTTACTTTCATCAGTTGGTAAAACTAATCTCAATTCTCCATTTTGTTTTTTCTCTATACTATATTCAGAATATGAGTTAGAGTTATTATCTAATGTCCAACCACCATTACTACTAAATTCTTTTGCCTTATCTTTAATAAATACAATTTTATCAGTTCCTATTTTTACAATTAATTTAACAAAATCATTATCTAATTTAGAACCTGGTATATATGATGTACTATCTTTATCTGGTGCTAAAATTTTTACTTTTCTATCTATTCCTTTGGCACCATCTTTTTCTACTAATTCATTATCATGTTCTAATTTTGGTTTATTTGCATATATATCATATAGTTCTGAATTAGAATTTGCTCCTAAATCCGTTGTTTTATTATATCTATTATCTGCATGAGCATATATAACTTTTTTATGTAAACTATCAAAATCTTTTGGTTTCACTTCTAATTTATTATTCGTGCTTTCCAATGTAAAATCTGAATTATTTCCAGCAATACTCCAAACACCTTGTCTATTTTTAACAAGTACAAATAAGGCATTATTTTCTAAGTCTGTCTTATCTGCTGTTAATTTAATAGCTTCTGTTTTAACTACTATTCTATTTGCATTTTTTTCAGTATTTCCTAAATTAGCCAAATCAATAGTTATAGATTTAGGGTGTTTACCTGTATTATTTAAAGCTCCACTTATATTCTTAGTTCCTATATTAAAAGTATTATCAACCACTTCTAATATATCTGGAACTGTATCTCCTTTATCATGGTCTTGATTTCTATATAGAGTAAAACTTATCTTTTTAGTTATAGTTTGTGGATTTTCTTTACCTGCAGTTAATTTAACTGTCATTTCCACTGTTTTTGTAAGTTCATCATCATTAGCCCAAGTAGTTAAAGGTTTCCCGCTTAAAACTCCATCTTTTGATAAAGTAATTCCAGTTATACCATTACTATCAAATTCAATTTTATCTATATGATTTGGATTAGGTGTTATATCTAATACTTTTGTCCTAAAACTTACACCTTCTATATATGGTTTTATCTTATTAATCTCTGCAGATAAAAATACTGCTTTTAAAATGATTTCATTTTTACCTGTTCCACTAGCTGCTATTAATTTATCTACTTCTTTTCTATTAAAAATACGAACATTAGGAGCATCTCCATTTATTCCTATTACTTCATCTAAATTAATATCTTCCCAATATATAAATTTATTATTAGCAGAATCTTTTACTTCTAAACTTACACCTATTTCTTTCATTTTTGCATATAATTTAGAAAATTTAGTTCCACCATCGTTATCATTACCTACATAAATATTAACTGAGAATGAATCAGATTTTTTTTCTGCTATATTTTCATCTGCTTCATTTTTATGTGCGGGTATTTTTATTTCAGCCTTATTTGTTGCATTAAATATTATACGAGTTCTCCCTGGGTCAGCAAATGTATTTCCACTAGGGTCATCAATTAAACTGATATTAGGGTAAATTATAAATTTAGCATTTCTTTCTTCTTTTAAATCACTAGGATAAACTACTTCAATTAAAACTTCTCTTATTGAATTAGGATCATTAGGGTTTTTAAAATTATAAGTATGCTTACTCGTATCTAAGTTATTAGGAACTTTATATTTAGTTCCTTGTGGCATATTTTTATAATTTCTAATAATTTGTTTAACATATTTATCTTTTAAATAACCTTGACCATCTGTAATATCATCTTCTTGATATACCTTTACAGCAGTTTGTGAAACCAAAGCAGTAACATGTTTTTCTATTCTATAATCTGCATCTGGATCAAAAGCTTCTGTACTATTTTTAAAATGATTTTTAACATAATCAGCAGTTATTGAAGCATTATATGGTGCTATTTTTATATTTTTTTCTACACCATTTTTTATCTTACTTATTTTAAACCCATATAAAGGTCTAATATCTACTATATTTATACTAACTTTATTAGTATTTTGATCTAATCTAACAGCATTACTTCCTTTAAAAAAAGTTGCTGGAATAATAAAGTTAATATCGGGATTTAATATACCTATATGTGTTGTTGGAGCATTTATTTCTCTAAATTTACTAAAATCTACACCATGTCCATCAATATGATTATGAAACATTGCATAAGTATTTGTAAGTTTTGCTACATTCCATTTTCTTATATCAGGAGTTGCCTTTATAGCACCTTGAAACATATTAGGTGCATTAACTAAATTTTTTGTGTCCCAATCACTTACATTTGGATTTGCACTAACTGCATTAGCAAACATATTACTCATATCAGTAACATTTCCCATAGTCCAAGTACTTGTATCTGGATTTGCTTTTATAGCATTACTAAACATTGCAGAAGCATTTATTAGTTTTGGTGACTTAAAGCCTGCACTATTTTTTAGAGTTGCTGCTTTTGCATTTCCAAACATATTTTGAGCATCAGTCAATTCAGTAGCATTCCAATTTCCTATTTCTGGATCTGCTTTTTCTGTTCCATAAAACATTTGATTCATAGTAGTTACTTTTGATACATCCCAATTTGTTGTCATAGAACTACCATCATCATTTCTTAATGTTGCTGCTTTTGCTAGATTAAACATAAGCGACATATCAGTTACATTTGAAGTTTTCCAATTACTAACATTAGGATTTGCTTTTTTAGTATTTGCAAACATACTACCCATACTAATTACATTATCCATTTTCCAATTCGTTACATCTGGGTCTGCAATTTCAGCATTATTAAACATTGCAAGTGCATGTATTAATTTTGGTGTATTAAATCCAGCACTATTTTTTAAAGTTGCCTTTTTAGTAAATGCAAACATATGTGCTGCATCTGTTAACTCTTTAGCATCCCAATTTCCTATTTCTGGATCTGCTTTTTGCGCTGCATAAAACATTTGATGCATGCTTGTTACTTTCGATACATTCCAATTTGTTGTCATTGAAGTTCCATCAGCATTTCTTAATGTTGCTGCAACGGAAGCATTAAACATATGTGTCATATTTGTTACTTTTGCTGTGTTCCAATCTGTTACATTTGGATTTGCTTTTTCAGTACCATTAAACATATATGACATATCAGTTACATTTACTGTATTCCATTTACTTGTATCTGGGTTAGCACTTTTAGCATTACTAAACATATATGACATATTAGTTACATTATTTGTTTTCCAATTACTTGTATCTGGATTAGCATCTCTTGTATTACCAAACATACCCCTCATATTTATTACTTTTGAAGTGTCCCAATCTTTTGTATTAGGATTAGCTCTTTTTGCTGAATAAAACATATATTCCATGTCTGTAACACTGCTTGTATCCCAATTTTTTGTTTTATTACCATCTAATCTAGCAGATTCTGTTCCCCTAAACATAGAATTCATATTTGTTACTTTTGAAGTATCCCAATTTGTTACGTCAGGGTCTGCTTCTATTGCTCCATAAAACATTGAACTCATATTTGTTACCTTTGAAGTATTCCAACCACTTACATTTGGATCTGCTTCCACTGCACCTTGAAACATAGAAGCCATATTAGTAGCACTATCTGTATTCCAATTTGAAGTATTAGGTGTTGCTGATGGTGCATTACCAAACATATAACTAAAATTTGTTACTTTAGACATATTCCAATTACTTACATTAGGATTTGCCTTTTGTGTATTATAGAACATAGCAGACGCATTAGTTAAACTACTTGTATCCCAATTTTTCGTTTTATCTTTTAATATAACATTTTTATTATTTTGAAACATATATGACATATCTGTTACCTTAGATACATTCCAATTTGTTACATCTGGATCCATTATAGAATTAGCAAACATATTTGACATATTAGTAACATTAGCTGTATCCCAACCACTTAAATCTGCATCTGCTTCTGAATAACTAAACATATATGACATATCAGTTACTTTTGAAGTGTCCCAATTACTTAAATCAGGTATGTTTTTACTTGTATAAAACATTGAACTCATATTTGTTACATTACTTGTATCTAAGTTATTTGGAAAATCAAAATTAGTTTTATACCCGCTAAAAAAACTTTTAGAATCATCTGAAAATTTTACATTATTATCTTTTATTTTTATAGTATAATCTTTGTCATTTTTTATACTGGAAGTGGCATTCCAAAATTTATTTTTATCAATCTTACCACTTCCGCTTATTTCATAAATTTTTCCCGCAATTTCTTTTATAACTACATTATTAGAATTTTCTCCTATAGGAGTTTCTGGTAAAAGAGCTGCAAAAACTAAACTATTTGTAAATATTAAAAATAATATTAAAATCTTTTTAATTATTTTTATCATTTTTTACCCCTTGTTTATTTTCTAATTTTTCAAAAATAAATTCTACACGTCTATTATTATATCTTCCTATTTCTGTTTCATTGCTATCTATTGGATTTGATTCTCCTTCAGAAGCAACTGATTTTATTTTGATATTTTTATTTAAGCCATTAGATTTTAATTTTTTAGCAATATACATTGCTCTTTTATACCCTAAATTATAGTTATATTCTTCTTCACCTTTACTGTCTGTAAATCCTATTACTAAAATTTGACCACCATCTGCATAATCATTTATTATATTAACTAATTCTTTAATGTTTTCTTGTGTTTTACTACTAGGTATAGTTTTATTAAAGCCAAATCCTTGTATTATACATTTATTATCTTTACAAGTTGCATGTAATAGTTCAGGAACCACATTAACTTTTATATCTACATTTCTACTAGTATTATCAGGGAATATTACCTTAACTTTAAGTATTTGTTCTCCTAATTTTTTATTGTCTATATTTTCAATTATTTCATATTTAGTTCCCTTTGGAACAGTATTTTTATCAACTAGTTTTTCTACTTCTTTAACAGTTAAAACTTGATTTTTTCTAACTATTAAATCATTAAATCTAGGAGTATCTTTATACACATATTTTATAACTGGTTTTTCTATAATTTCTTTTTTAACAATTACTTCCTTTTTAACAATAACTTCTTGTTTTTCTACTACTGGTTCAAGTTTAGGTTTTTCTTTAAATCCTTCAATAAAGTCTCCTAATCTTACTCCAATTCTTAGTCCTATTTTATGTTCTATTTCTTGTTTTGTTTGATGCGGAATATATGCTCCGTCATATATTAATTCGGTTGTGAAATACTTATAGTTTCCACCAAAACCTAAACCATAATATACTCCACCATTTATACTCTCTACACCCATACTATCTCTTAAATTTGTATAAACTCCACCAAATCTACCTAAAAAATATACTGTTCCATCTTTATTTTCAGTTCTATAA
>NZ_LOQI01000034.1 GCF_001517915.1 Oceanivirga salmonicida
TTTTAAGTGAGCCTTCACAGAAAAATTTCATTTAGAAATTTTAAAAATTGGTAACATATTAACTTCTATAAATTAATTCTAATTTTTCATTAATTTTTGATAATAAATAAACCTTTCGCATTGTAAATATTGCGAACACTCCTAATTGTATGGCAAATATAATATTACCAAAAGCATATACTAGACCTGAAAATATTCCATTAAGAATTGTTATACCTATGAAAGTTAAAAATGCTTTATATGAATTTACTTGTGCTAATTGTTTATATTCAGTTATATTAACATTAGGCTTATATGCTATAATATTTAACAGTGTATATACAATATTAAATATATTTATTAATATTATCATTATCAAAATTAAAATGATTTCTATTAAATTTATATCAAATTTTATAACTATAACAACAACTGAAAATATACTTGGTATTAAATTCAATAATATAGCTCTTCTAATATTTAAATATATTAAGTCATTAAGATTAGTTAGCATCATCTTTAAATGATTAAATTCCATAGCAAATCTACTTATTGGCATAGTCAAAAATATATTATATGTATTTATAAACATAAAGTTAAAAACTAAATATGTGAATATCAGTGATAATTTAGTACTGCTTTCTATATTATCAATTTTTATATCTTTCAATACTGGGTAAATTAAAAATCCCATAATAAATATAAAACTAGTTATCGTTGATATTATAATACTTTTTAATTTTCTACTTAGTAACTTATTATCTAACTTAGCCAAAGCATTCACATTACTTATTTTTTTACTACTAAATTCACTCTCTCTTTTTTCTGCATTTTCTTTTAAATTTGCCAATTCATATAAGTTTTTTGCATAAAAACTGGCATGTAATCTATATGTAGCAATTAATATTATTGTAGACAATATTATAAATACTAATGCTGTACTTAAATTTATTTTATATGGTATTATTCCATAACCTTTTTTAATAAAAAATGAATATATAATATATGCAATTGCTGTAACCATAATATTTAATGATTTAAATATTGTTTTAACCATTTTAATATTAAATATACCTATTAAAACAATGAATAAAATAATAAATATCATATATATTAGACCCATAATTAAATACGCATATATAAAAAATGTGATAACAAATTTAATTATAGTTTCAAAACTTATAACTTCTATATTTAAAATATATGGTATTATCATTGCAAATATAGTTATTAAGGAATTAGGGAATTGGTCTGTCATATATACCATTAAATTAGACTTAACTATTTTTCTTATACTTACAGGCATAAATATTAAATTTTTATATATATTAAAATCTACTAAAAAATAAGTTATTTCACCTGCATTAAAGTATATGAATGAAGTTACGAGTATTATCATACATATTTTTAATTTTAAATCTATATCAATATTTTTGTCCGTTACTGTAAATAAAAGTAGTCCTATAAATAATGAAACTAATAGCTTTGCCAGTATATCATGTTTTTTGAAAAATTCAACTTTTCCTGTTGTATTCCCAATATAACTTTTTTTCATCATCTTAATTAAAGATTTAATTTGTCTGTCCATTATTAGATACTCCCATCATAGTAAGGAAAATTTCTTCTAAATTTTTATCAGGGTAATTTTGTTTTATTTGTTCTAATGTTCCTTGAAATATACTAGAACCCTCTTTTATTATAATTATACTATCACATAATTTTTCTGCTACTTCTAATACATGTGTTGAAAATAGTACAATATTTCCTTTTCTTGCATGTTCTTTCATTAATTCTTTCAATTTAAATGATGCTATGGGGTCTAACCCAGTTAATGGTTCATCTAAAATCCATATATTAGGATTTACTAATAATGCCCCTATTATCATAACTTTTTGTCTCATACCATGTGAAAATGATTCGATATTTTCATGTAATACTTCTGTTATTCCAAATTCATTTGCTAAATTAGTTATTTTAGTCTCTACTTCATCTTTATCAACTTCATATATATCAGTTATAAACTGAAAATATTCCATTGCTGTTAAATATAAATAATGGTCAGGATTATCAAATACTACTGTAAATTCTCTCTTATAATCTTTATCTTTAATAGTTTTACCATTTAATATAATTTCACCTTCATCTATTGGTAATATACCTGACATCATATTAAGAGTAGTAGTTTTACCTGCTCCATTATGACCTATAAATGCAACAACTGTGCCATCTTTTATTTCAACATTTAGGTTATTAACAGCCTTTTTCTTTCCAAAACGCTTAGTCAAGTTTTTAATTACTATCATGTTTGCCTCTTTTCATTTTTTATATTCTCACAGTATTATACCCCTAAATCTAGCATTTTACTAGGGGACAACTCAAATAAATATTAATTAAATTTTCAAAAAAAAAGAAACTATCTTTGATAGTCCCTTTCACATTTATTATAATATTACTAAACTTAATAACTATTTTTTCATATCTATAACCATACGACCTGTTATAGTTCCTTCTTCCATTTCTTTAAAAATATCATAAGCATCTTCTATAGATCTTTTTTCAACAACAGGAACAACTAATCCCTCAGCACCAAATTGGAATGCTTCTTCTAAATCTTTTCTAGTTCCAACTAGTGAACCTATGATTTGTATACCATCTAAAACTGTTTTAACTATTGAAACATCCATAGTTTCTGAAGGTAATCCTACTGCTACAACTTTTCCAGCTGGTCTAACTGAATCAACTGCTTGATTAAATGCAACCTTAGATACTGCTGTAACTACTGCTGAATGTGCTCCACCTACATGTTCTTGTATATATTTTACAGGGTCAGTATTTTTACCATTTATTACTATATCTGCCCCACATTTTTTAGCTAATTCTAATTTATCATCATTAATGTCTACTGCTATAACATGTGCTCCAAACACTTTTTTAGCATATTGAACTCCTAAATTACCAAGTCCACCTGCACCATACATTACTATCCATTGACCAGGTTTTAAATCAGCTGCTTTTATTGCTGCATATGTTGTAACTCCTGCACAAGTTATACTACTTGCTTGGGCTGGATCTAATCCTTCTGGTACTTTCACTGCGTAATCTGCTGTAACTATACATTCTTGTGCCATTCCACCATCAACAGAATATCCTGCATTTTTAACTTTTCTACATAAAGTTTCTTTTCCTGTATTACAATATTCACATGAACCACAACCTTCAAAGAACCATGCTATACTTACTCTATCTCCAATTTTTAATGATTTAACACCAGGCCCTAATTCTTTAACTACACCTATACCCTCATGTCCTAATACTGTTCCTGAAACATTTCCAAAATCACTATTTGCAACATGTAAATCTGTATGACATACTCCACAAAATTCAACATCTACTAATGCTTCTCCATATTCTAATGCTCTTAATTTTTTTTCAACAACGGCAATTCCGTTTCCTTTTTCGTTTACTACTACTGCTTTCATAAAATTCCCCCTAATTCTTAATCTTTCAAGAACATTATATACTTATTTTATTCATTTGTCAACTTTTTCACTAACTGTTTTTTCGTATTCTTTAAGTTTTATAATACTTTCTTCTCCTATTAGCAATAATACCATAATATTTATAAGGGTCATAAATCCTAATCCAAAATCTGCTAAAGACCAAACAAACAAGTCTTTTTTGGTCCCACCAACATATACCATTAGTATTATCATTAATTGATAAATTGGTATCAAATACTTATTAGTCCCAATATAGTATATAGCACTATTTCCATAATATACTACTGCTAATATAGTACTCATACAAAAAAAGAACATTAAAACTATTACTAATGTAGCACCAAATTTTCCTATATGGTGTGTAACTGAATGTTGGAATAAGGCCATACCAGTTAAATTTGATTTTGGTGCTAATAAAACAATAAATGCTGTTGCACTACATATAACTAAGGTATCTATAAATACTCCAAACATTTGAATAAATCCTTGTTTTACTGCATCTTCATTATGTACAGATGCTGCTGCATAATTTGAGTTTCCAGAACCTGCTTCATTAGAAAATAGCCCTCTTTTCACTCCGTACATTATCGCCACTCCAAAAGTTCCACCTAAAAATTGTTTTCCCCCAAATGCTTCATAAAATATTGTGTGAAACATACCAGGTATTTCATTAAAACTTATAATTACTACATATATAAAAAATATTACATATATTACTGCCATTATAGGCACTAATTTATTTACTACCGTTATTATATGCTCTTGACTTTCTTTTTTATTAAATAATATCATTGCAACTAAAAGTGAAAGTAAAACTGCTATAACTATTTTTAAATTTACACCATCTATACTATAAATACTAGTTATAGAGTCTGTTATTGAATTAGACATTATTTGTGTAACACCTAAATAACAAATTATAGAAAAAACAGCATATATTATACCTAATTTAGGCATATTAAGTCTTTGTTTTAATATAAAAGGAGTTCCACCTACATAATTTCCATCTTGTTTAGTGCTTCTATACATAACAGATAATGTTGATTCTATAAATGCAGTCGCTGATACTAATAACGCAACTAACCACATCCAAAATATTGAACCTGCACCCCCAACTGAAATTGCTGCAACTACTCCTGCAATATTTCCCGCTCCTACTCTTGATGCTGTTGTTAATAAAAGACTTTCAACAGAACTTACTCCGTTTTCTCCTTTTTCATTTTTAGTTATTTCTTTTAATATTGTTGGCAATAACCTAAATTGCATAAATTTAGTTCTAATAGTAAAGTATAAAGAAATCCCTATTAATAACACCACCAATATATTTTTATCCCATAAAATTTTATTGGCTACTGTTATTATTATATTTATGATTTGCATACCTTACTCCATTTCTGATTATTTGTATTATAATGCTAAATATTATATATACTATTGCATTTAAAATTATTGCTATAAATATTTTTAAAGCACTCATATTTCTTAATCCATTAAAAACTAATACCCCTAGTCCACCAGCATTAACTATTGAACCTATATTAGCTATTGATATTAAAGTGCTTATACTAATTTTTATGCTATTAAATATATCATTTTCAAGTAAAGGTAATTTTATTTTAAAAAATATAGTTTTATCATCTAAACCTACTGCTTTTGCAGCTAATAATAAATTTTTATCAAAATGGTCTAACAAAGTTATAAAACTTCTAACTAATATATATTGTGCATATATAGAAAGCACTATAATAACTGCTGTTTTACCAAGACCTGTTAAAGGTATTAATAATGAAAAAAACGATAAACTAGGTATTGCATATGTAATTGTAGTTAAATTTAAAATAAGTTTTTTAAATTTTTTATTTTTACTAGAAATATATACCAATAATACTGATATAACTAGTGCTATAATAAGTGCTACTGATACTAAATATATATGTTCTAAACTAAGATTTAAGTATTTCATTGATACTCTCTCCAAACATCAAATTGATCTCTTACAGCATTTAATAAATCTTTAACAAAATCGGTTTTGGGATTTTTTAATATATTTTTGGGTGTGTCAAACTGCTCTATTTTACCATTATTCATGATAAGAACCCTACTTCCTAATAATAGTGCTTCACTTATATCATGAGTTATTAAAACAAAAGTTTTATGTGATAATTCTTTATGTATTTTTTTTATTTCCTTTTGTAAATAAATTCTTGTAATAGCATCTAATGCACCAAAAGGCTCATCTAACAACATAATATTAGGATTACTTGCTAATGCCCTTGCTACACCTACACGCTGTTTTTGACCCCCTGATAATTGATTAGGATACAACTTAGAATATTTATCATAATCTAAATCTATTAATTCCATTAATTCTTTAACTCTATTTTCAATTTCTAATTTGTCTTTTTTTAATACATTCAATAATATAGAAATGTTTTCAAATATATTAAGATGTGGAAATAATCCTATTTCTTGTATTACATAGCCTATACTTCTTCTAAGTTCTAATGTATCTTTATCATTAACATTTTCATTTTGAACATACACATTCCCACTACTAGCCATAATTAACTTATTTATCATTTTAAGTATAGTAGTCTTACCACAACCTGAACTACCTAATATAGTTACAAATTCTCCTTCATATATTTTAAAATTTATATTTTTTATTGCTTCGTTTTTATTAACCGTATATGTTTTTCCTACATTCTCAAATTCAATAGCAACTTTTTTATTCATCTATACTCCCATTTAAAAATTTCTTGGCAACAGTTTCATAATCTATGCCACCTATATCTACCATAGCGTTTAATTTTATTACAATTTCACTATTAAGTTTTTTACCAACTTCATTTAGAATTTCTTCTATTTTTGAATTTTTTTCTAAAGTATCTTCTCTTACAATGGCAACTAAATTATATGGTGGCCAAGCATTTTTGTCATCTTTTAAAAGTGTAAATTTATCTTTTTTAACTAAACTTCCCTCTGTTGTATAAACTATAGTAGAATCTGCACTATCACTTTCTAAAACACTATACTTTAATTCATTACTATATAATTTAAAAGATTGCCAATTAAACTTACCATATACTTTTTCTAATAATGGTAAGGCATCTTCTCTTTTATGAAATTCTCCTTGTGTTGCAAATCTTATCTTATCAGCATTTTTTTGTAAATCACTAATAGTATATATATTATATTTTTCTGCAATTTCAGTTCTTACAACTAAACCTTGTCCATCATGAACCTTAGTTAGTTCTAACCATTTAATATTAAATTTTTCTTTATATTCTTTTTTTACTATTTCATACACCTTTTGTGGGTCTGTTTCTAATGGTAATTTTAATATTGATAATAAACCTGTACCAGTATATTCTGGGTATAAATCTATATCTTTATTGATTATAGCCTTATGTACTAATGTTCCTGAAATATTAAATACTCTTTCTACTTCTATATTTTCTTTTTCAAGAGCCTGTGCATAAATTTCTGCAATTACTAAACTTTCCGTAAAATTCTTTGAACCTATTTTTACTTTTTCACTATTTGAACCACAACCGACTAACATTATAGTTGTTATAATTACTGACATTATTTTTTTAATCATATTTTTTTCTCCTTTTTATTAAATAATCTGAAATTAACATAGATGATATAGATAAAATAGATATAAGTACTGTTCCAACTAGTACTAAATCAAACCTATTAAGACTAAGTCCTGTAAATACTAATGTACCAAGTCCCCCTGCTCCTATAAAAGTAGCAATAGTGGCACTTGAAATTATCTCTATCAACGCTAATTTAAATCCTAATAATATTTGTGTTAATGACATAGGAAATATTATATTAATAAATATATACATTTCCTTTAATCCCAATGAATATGGAATATCTTTTACTTTATCATAAGAATTTTTAAAACCTTGTGTCATATTAAGTATAAGTGATGGTAACGCTAATAAAACTAATGATATTATCGCTGGCACATACCCTACACCTATTATTGGTATTAGTATAAATAGTATTGCTATACTAGGTATAATCCTAAATACTTGTATACTAAAAAAAGATATTTTTTCTATATAATTATATTTATAACACAAATAACTTATAGGCACCGAAATTATAAAAGCCAAACTTATAGACGTAAAACTTAAAAAAAGATGCTCTAATAAGTATGTATATATATCGCTCAAAACTATACCTCCATTTAACATTTTGTATATTATAGCATTTTAGACCATTATTAAACAAGTGTGTATAAAAAAAATATGTGGATTATAAAATTTAACACATATTTTTTAATTATTCTATAGTAAATGTTTTAGGTATACCCTCATAATTTCTAAATGCAATATCACTTACAACTTCTTTTGATTTTATTTGTGGGTAAAATACCTTTATATTTAATTTATTTTTATCAACTTCAAAATCATCAGTAAAAATATATATTTCATTTTTTGATTCAATTTTCAATATAATATCTCCAATACTAGCAAAATATTCATTATTATTAAAAACTTTTAAACTTGTTAATATGTATAAGATTATTATATAAATTGGTATTAATGGAACATACTCCAACCACTCCATTTCAAAATGTAATATTAAGATTGCCATTAAATAAAAGCCATACAAATCTAAACTTAAACTTGCTAAATAATGTTTTAATGAATATTTATAACTTAACTTTGTAGTACAATTTTCATTAAAATTTATATCAGTTTTTTCACTTAATTTATTTAATATTTCATCATAATTAACTACATTAGGCAGCAAAATAGAATTATGCATTAAAATCATTATTCTACCAAAACTAATTAAATCTCCAAATAATTCCCATAATATTATTCCAATTCCAATCGGATAAAAATTTATAGAAATATTTTTAGTTCCAAATACATTTTTTGAAATTTTAATCATTCTGATATCTCTATACCTTATCTTTAAAATTTTTTTTCTTTTTATTATATGTAATTCATTTTCCAAAAATTCTATTTCTATTTTTATAAAAAATCGTATTATAAAATATGCTACTATTTGAAACACTATTAGAGATAATAGAAGTAATATGTATATTATAAAAAGATAATTTATCGTAGGCAATAAAAGCAAAAATAATAATGCTATTTTAGGAATAGATTTTTTTTGCATATCAATAATTTTAAATTTTATTTTCATTTAAGCCCCTTATTTATTTTTTAATATGTTTTCAATATTTTAGAAAAATAATCTAAGAATATTATAAACAAGAGTATACAAAAAAATATGTGTCATGTTTATAACAAACAGATATTTTCAAATATATTAAATTTGTTCAAACATTGTTTGAGCATATGCTCTAATATCATTAGGATTTATCATATTATACTTTTCTATGATACTTTTAAAATATTTTCCAATATCTTCTTTATTTACTATTTCATTAGATGGTTCTATTTCTTTAAGTTCTCCCCTAGCTAATAACCACGGAGTCTCTGAATGCGTGAATTTTTCTAACACCTTTCCACTATAACAACAAATATTTTTAACTACGCTTTCCAAAACTGCTAATTCTGATGATGAAAATATTGTATCATCAATTTCTACATTAGTCTTAATAGGGTCAAATCTATAATCTCTATACTTTGAATATATATCTGGATAAACAGGTCCATGTGTCCAAGCCTGACATTCTTCTACAAATAAAAATTTATTATAGAATGCATAATAAAATCCCTGAATATAATATAAAGATTTTTGAAGTGCTAATGGAGTAATATCTTCACATTTATTCAATAAATATTTAATAACCATATTAATTTTTGAATTTTCATTTAAAGTGTTAATAAGAAATTTTTCAACTGCCATTTTACTTTTTCTATATGACAATTCTGTTTTCAAATTTTTTTTATTTTCTTCAAGAATTTGATTGTAAAACTTGGGGTCTTCGTAAATTTTTTTAAGTATATCAGAATACTGTTTTGTTGGAATATCTCCATCACAATAACGAGAAAAAGTTTGTTCTCCCCACCCTAATAATAATGATAAAGGGCGTTTCCCAATATCATACTTTAAACTTATTTCTAATATCTTATTTAAAGAAATAATATCATTTTTCTCTCTATACTTATCATATAATGCTTTCAAATTAAAATCATTAATCTCATTCACATAAACTTCTGACTTACACTCATTACAATAGGAAACTTTCCCTATATATGTGTAAGTTTCTCCTTTAATAGTCCCAAGCATTTGTTTTTTTATAAAAACAAAATCAGTATCTTTTCTACATTCTTCGCAAAATATTTTTTTATTATTCATAACAATGACCCCTTTCAAATTTTAAATTATCTAAATAGATAATCTATTGGCTTGTTTCGTTTATGAAAAGAAATTACCACCACACGATTTCCATTTGAAATATCAATAATATTAAATTTTATATAAATATCTATAATTTTTTCTATATCATCAGAATTAAATAAATTTACCCTTGGTACAAAAACATATAACACTTCATGTTCATATCCAAGTTTTGTATTTTGTAAGGTATGACAAAAATCATTTGTTTTAAGTTTTAATAAGATTTGTTTTTGCTTATCACTACGAATATTATATTCATTAATAAAATCAATATTTTCTTTGCGATTTTCATTCATGGATATAATATAATTATTATTAATGATACATTTTTTTATTTTTTCTAAAACTTTATCTATGTCTTTTTTTGTATAATTTTGATTATAGTATGGTTTCATCGTATCACCTCTTTGTAATATAATAATACCCTATTTTTTTATATCTGTCAACAAAAAATGTATCAATTGATACATTTTCAAAAAAAGCACCCAAATACATATTATTAGTTTATAATATATTTTCATTTTTTTATTTTATATCTAAAAAGCACTAATTAAATACATAACTAGTGCTTTATCAGTTCTTATGAAAAAATGATTAAAATTTTACATATCCTATCTTAATAAATATGATAGTTTTTTTCTATTATTAATCTTAATTTTTTCATCATATATCTCTCCCTTAATTTATTTAAAAATTAATATATAATTTTAGTATCTATTATAGTATAATTTTTTCTAATAATTTTTTTATTAATTTTCTTTATTAGTAAATCACAAGATGCTATTCCTAATTTTTTTACATTTATATCTACTGTTAAAAAATTTTGTTTAGCAAATTTCCTTAAATATGAATTATTATAACCTGTAACTTCTATATTATTCATATTTAAGTTATATAGTAGATTAGTTGCTGCTATTGCAAATATATCATCTGTTGTTACGATAGCATCTATTTTATTTTTTTCTAATATTTTATTTAATTTATTTAAAGTATCAGTTTCATCAAATTCAGATTCTATTACCAAACTATTTTTAACTTTAATGTTATACTCTAATAAAGCATCTTTATAGCCATTAAATCTATTTTTAGTAACATTTAATTTTTTGCTCCCCCCAATAAAACAAATGTTTCTATGACCTTTATCTAAAAGCGATTTTGTTATATTATAACTAGACTTAACATTATCATTATCTACCCATAAATATTTTTTAGTATCACTTGGTCTTCCAATTATTGAAAAAGGAAAATTTATACTATCTAAATATTTAAATATAGTTTCGTTTTCAGATGCTCTTAAAAATATTAGACCATCTACTCTTCTGCTTTTTATTAAAAAGTCTATATACTCTTTTTCCTTTTCACTATTTTCACAATGTATGTATAGACTATAGTAATTATTTTCTATTAAATATGTACTAATATCATTTAAGACTTCTCCAAAAAAAGTATTATTAAGTAATGGGTTTATATCATCTGAATTTAATACTATTCCCAAAATTCTACTACTACTTTTACTCAAAGACTGTGCTACAGAATTTGGTATATAATTTAGTTCTTCTATAGCCCGTTCTACTTTTTCACGAGTTTCATCACTAACTAAATGACTTTTAGACACTACTCTTGAAACAGTTGCCTTGCTAACTCGGGCTAATTTTGCGACATCTTTTATAGTAACTTCACTCATTTTTTTCTCCATTTTTCTTATATTCTATTTTTCTATTCTATTTCCATCTTCTGCAAACCAATGTAATGCTTCTAAATCAAATGTAAACTTATGATATTCCCCAACATTGTATTCAAAATGCCCTGGTACTGTTATTATTATTTGAGTATCATCTTTTAATTTAACATATATTGATTTTTCTTTACCTAACATTTCAATAACATCTATTTTTGCAGTAAAACTATTTTTATCTGATTCTTTAGATAAAAATCTTTCACTTCTTATACCTACTGTAATAATTTGACCTTCATAAGTTTTACTTATATGTTCTGGTGTTTCCAATACTATTTCTCCATTATCACTCACAAATTTTCCATTTTTTATACTTCCACTTACTAAATTCATAGTAGGTGAACCTATAAATTTAGCAACAAACATATTTGCTGGCTTGTTATAAAATTCCTCTGGTTTTCCTACTTGTTGTATAACACCTTTATCTAATAAAACAATTTTAGTAGCCATAGTCATTGCTTCTGTTTGATCATGTGTTACATATATAGTTGTTGTTTCTAAACTCTTATGAATTCTAACTAATTCTACTCTCATGTGTTCTCTTAGTTTAGCATCTAAGTTTGATAATGGCTCATCCATTAAAAATATCTTAGGTTTTCTAACTATTGCACGACCTAGTGCTACCCTTTGTCTTTGTCCACCTGATATATCTGATGGTCTTGAGTATAGATAATCTTCTATTTTTAGAACTTGTGCTGCTTCTTTTACTCTATCATGTATAATTTTTTTATCTATTTTTCTCATCGCTAATGAAAAAGCCATATTATCATATACAGTCATATGTGGATATAGTGCATATGATTGGAAAACCATTGCTATATCTCTATCTTTTGATGCTAATTTATTAACAACCTTGTTTCCAAATATTAGTTCTCCTTCTGTTATTGAGTTAAGACCTGCTATCATTCTTAATAATGTAGACTTCCCACAACCACTTGACCCTAATATTACACAAAAATCTTTATCTTCTATTTCTAAATCTATATTTCTTATAGTAAATGCATCTCTACCTTCATATTTTTTACCTAAATTTTTTAAAGTAACTTTCATTTTTCCTCCTAACCTTTAACTGAACCTTTTGTTAATCCTGATACTAATTCTTTTTGTAAGAACATAAATAGTAAAACTATTGGTATTGCTGTAAGTAGCCCACCTGCAGCAAATGCTGTTTGATTAAATGTTCTTTCATCATTTATTAGCGTAAATAATCCTGCTGCTAATGTATAACTCTTTGGATTAGTTAAAAGTACACTTGGTAATAAATAATCCATAAATGGCCCTATAAATGACCAAAGTGCTATTATTGCAAGCATAGGTCTCGCTATAGGCATTATTATTAATCTATAAACTTTAAGGCTAGAACAACCATCTATTTTTGCTGCTTCATCTAATTCCATTGAAATTGAATCAATATATCCTTTTAGTATGAAGGTATTAGTTGCTATTCCACCTATTGCATATATTAGTATCAACATTAATTGTCTACTAAATATAGGTACTACTGATGATATTATTTGGAATAATGTAAAATATGCTACTATTCCACCAAATGCTGGAACAACTTGTATTAACATTATAGCCATAAGAGATTTTTTTCTACCACTAAATCTATATCTTGAATAAACATACCCTGTTAAAGATACCACTATTAAATTTAATACTGCTGTTGTTATTGCGACATATAAAGTGTTAACTACCCATCTTAAAAATAAAGTATTATTTAATAAATATTTAAAATGTTTTAATGAAAATACAAACTTTGTATTTGCTATAATATTTTTACCTTGTGAACCATTAAATGAACTTTGTATCATTTCAAATAAAGGTATTATAATTATTATAGCCCACGCTATTAAAATGGCATAACTTATAGCAAGTGATATTTTACCTGCTAATGATAAAGGTGGTTTATCTGATAAATATAAATCAGATTTTTTCTTTTTCTTGAATAACATAATTAATCCTCCTTAAATGCCTTAGAATTTTTAAATCCTACATAAGCAACCACCATAAGTGCTATTGATATAAATATTGTAATAGCTGCTCCTGCTGATTGGTATTGACTCTTTATAGTTAATTTATATATATATGAAATCAATAAATCACTCGCTCCTGCAATATTACCATATTTAGTAGGTAAGAAAGGTCCACCTTCATTAAATAGGTAAATTATAGAGAAATTATTAAAATTAAATGTATATTGAGATATAAGCAATGGTGCAGTTTGGAATAATACTAATGGTATAGTTATTCTTGATAACTTCTTCCATGAACTAGAGCCATCTATATCTGCTGCTTCATATAAATCGCTTGGTATTGCTTGTAATACCCCTGTTGATAATAAGAATACATAGGAACTTCCAAGCCAAGTTTGCATTAATATTAAAAATATTCTTGTATAAGTAGGACTATTTTTAATTAAAATATCTACTCCTGTTATTTTTTGTAATAATATTGATATACTTCCTGATGGACTTGTCATTATACTAAAATACATAATTGTTATAAATCCTGGTACAGCCCAAGGTAGTAAGAATATTGTTCTGAAAAATTTCTTTCCTTTTATTCTATCATTATTCGCTATTATCGCTAACATAAATCCGACAAATATTGCTGATGTTGTTGCTCCTAATGTCCACATTAAAGTCCATCCTATAATTAACCAGAACGGTCCACCTGCAACTCCACTAGCACTTAATAATAATTTATAGTTTTCAAATCCTACCCAAGAAAATTTAGATTGATGGTAAGGATCCATACCTGTAAATGATAAAAGTAATGTTGTAGTTATTGGCACTATTACTATAAATAATATAAGTACAAATGCTATAACTGAAACTATATAAGGTAATCCTTCTTCTTTTAATGATTCTATTGTTTCAAAATAAGTCATAGGTCTAATACCTTTAAGTTCAGAGTCTAGTACATTTTTTATATCTTTATATGTAAAATAATATATTGCTATAACAAAACATATAAGCATTAAAGCAATTATTCCTTCTATCATAAATATCATAGATTTATCTATTTTAGAACCATTACTTGCAAGTGTATAAAGTCCATAAATTCCTTGACCTTGATAATTTCCATAACCTATTGAATATGGTATTGCAATAATATATGTAAATAATCCTAATAACGCAAATAAAATTGATTTAAAGTATTGTTTGTTTATAAATTGTCCTAAACCTGGTAATAAAAATGTCATAATTGGTAAAAATTTATTAACTCTTCCAACTTCTATTGGTGTTCTTCTTCTAACATCAGATATATCAGATTCCAATATATTTAACATATTTTTATAGTTATTTTTAAGTGCGTATTCATTACTTTTTATTTTTGCTTTAATTAATACAGATGGTATATTTAGTTTAATAACTTCTAACTCATCTTTATTTTTTATTTTTATTGATTTTATTGAGTTTAAATAGGCTTTATTAGAAATAATACCATCTTTTTTTAGTTTAAGTAATTTTTCCTTTTCAACTTTAAATAATTTCTCTCTTTTTTCTATTTCTTTTTTATAATTTAATTCTTCTCTTGTCTCTATTTCAGAATTTACATTTTCTAATTCTTTTCTAAAATCTTGTAATTGTTGTTTAGTTGTGTCATAAGTTTTTATTATTCTTTCTAACATTGATAATTCTAACTTTGAAATATCTACAACCATACTTGCATCATATGTTAAATCATAATATTTACTATAAAATTCATGATTTAATCTTGCCTTTTCTTTTCTAATGGCAATTTTTTTCATTTTCCCATCAACATTATCTAAATTCTTTTTAAAATCTGAAAGTTTCTTTTCTAAATCAATTTTAAAAGCTTTTTCTGCTTCTTTAAATTTAGATAATTCTTGAATATAAGGATGTTGCTTTTTATTTGGTTTTAATCCCTTAGCTTTATCAAGTAGATACAAATTTTTTCTTTTATGCTCTACTCCATAGCTATCATAAACAAATTCACTAATCATAATTTGCCTCCCTTATCTTTTTTTAAATTTAAAACATATAGTAATAATATTACTTGCAATATTATACCTATATAATTATAATAAATATTTCTATTTAATAAAATTTGATATAATAAACTTGCTATTATTATAAAAAAATATGTTGCTTTATAAATCACACCTATTTTCACTTTATTTCTTGTAAAATATGAAAAAAGTGCTAATATAACATAATTTATAATAATAAAGAAATAACTTATAATATTTGATAAAAGATAATCTTTTTGACCTAATATATAATTTGAACTTTTTATAAATTCATTCATTAAATCAATATCTTTTGCTATAAACAAATATTTTAAACTCTCACTAATTATTATACAAAATATTAAAAATAATATTACCACTAATTGTTTAAAAGATATCATAAAATTCTTATTCATTTTACTCCTAAAAAAATAAGAGGTAGAAGAAACTTCTACCCCTTTTTATTTTCTTCTATTTATTTTCTATATTTTCCATCATTGCCTTAAATGAAGCACTTAATTCTTTATAAGCTTCTTGTGCATTTTTAGGTTTTGCTGTATTCCATGATAGTATACCATTTTCCCAAGTTTGCCATACTTTACCCCATTCAATAAATAATGGTCTTGCAACTGATTCATTATATGAAGAAATTACTGAGGCAACAACTTTTTTATTTATGTCGCTTAATTCAGAATTTTCAAAAACTTCTTTAGTTACATGTGGCATTATTTTACCAGTTACTTCAAAGAATTTAACCGCATTATCTCTATTCATTATTTCTGCAATTAAGTCTTGTGCTAATTCAAGTTTTGCTTTGTCTTCTTCTATTCTAGCATTTATTCCTAATGCCCAACCACCTTTCCAGTGTTTTAATGCTTGTCCGTTTAAAGTGATTTGACTTAATGGTAAGATTTCTAAATCTTTTCCTTCATTAGTTTGTTTCATAAAATTAGGTACATCCCATGGTCCTGATACTTTTATAGATCCTTTATTTCCAACTTTAAATTGTTCATCCATGTATCCATAAGCCGCTTTATTATCAAATATACTTGTTTTTGCATCTGCATTTATTTTCCAATATTCATACAATCCATCTATTGCTTTTCTTTGCGAGTCAGTTAAATCTTCATAGTTCTTAGTTAAATCTGAATAAAATTTACCATCTTTCATACCTAATAATTCTATATCAGCACCATTAGTTACAGCTACACCCCACCAAGCATTAAATAATGGAATTAATACTTCATTAACTTTTGCATTTGATATATCTACTGGTTTAGAAAAATCTATTCCATTGGCCTTTGCATTTGCTGTATTTACAAATGTTACTAATGTTTCAATATTTAAAGGGAATCCTAAATACTCATCATTAAGTTTTAATTGTCCACCTAAACCATTATCGTAATCTCCAAATCCACCAACTTTATCTGCTAATGCCTTAGCATCAAAACCAGCCAATGCTCCCTTTTGAGCTAATCCAGTTAATCTATCTAATGGGAATGCAAATACATCTGCTATATCAGGATTTGTTACATCAGTTGAATCTATTAAATCTAATTGATCGAATGACCCTGCTTCTTTTATTTTGATTTCTGCATTAGGATGACTTTCCATAACCTTTTTAATAACTTCTTCATAGTATGGTTTCCAACTTGGTTCTACTTGTACTGTAATTTCAGTCTTTGCTGCTTCTTCTTTTGAACCACATGAAACTAAACCTACTAATGACAATGCTGCTAATACTAAATAACTCAATTTCTTTTTCATATTTCCTCCTATAATTTTTTTTCATTTTTGGCAACCGTTTTCAGTAACCGATTTCAATAACAATTATACCTTGATTTTCTTATTTGTCAATAAAGTTTTTACATTTTTTATAAAAAAAATGTAAAACTCCATATCATT